>JALHSX010000230.1 GCA_022865445.1 Thermoplasmata archaeon
CCAGAGACCACGGGCTATTTCGATTTGGACTACAAAGGGCAGGAGATAGTCTCGGGAGGACAGAGGGAACACCGCTACAACGTCCTCGTAGAGCAGATGCGGGAGAACAACCTCAATCTCGAGTCCTTCGATTTCTACCTCAAGGCTTTCAGGTTCGGCATGCCGCCGCACGGAGGGTTTGGATTCGGGGTCGAGCGCTATGTCCAGAAGATGCTGGACTTGCCCAATATCAGGGAGGCTGTTCTATACCCAAGAGACAGATCAAGGCTGGTCCCGTGAAGAAGGCTCCCAAGCGGATGTTAATAGAGCTGCCTACTGCAGACGAGATTGACGCGCTTGCTCTGACCACGCCGCATATCGAGGTCCGCAAGTTCGATTTCGATATGAAAGGGATGAAGGCGGATCTCAACTACGTCCCATGCAAGGGACAGCTGGTACTGGTCATATCCGGGGAGAACGGCGTGCTGTTGACAAGGAAGAAAGGAGGAGCGTGGAGTCTTCCCTCCGGCAGGATCGGAACAAGCGAAGATCCGGTGAAAGCTGCGAAACGGATCGCGAAGGAAGAATGCGGCATCGGCCTGAAGAGTGTCGAATTGGCAGGCATGTATGATGTTGTCTGGCACTACTCTGACGTGTCAGTCAAGAGGCTGCATTTGGTGTACGCTGCTCTGACCGATGAATGTGAATGCGTTCCTGGCGAGGCAGGGGGCGCAACTCAGGCCAAGTTCTTCGCGAACATTCCAGAAGCGTCTTCCGAGGACGAGATGCTTGCTTGCGCGCTATCTGACTGCAGTGAAAAATGATTTAACCAGAGTGGCGCATACAGCTGACGAAGGCGATGGGACGCATTTTTGAGCGCGAGCTCAAGGGCATTCTTCGAGCTGACGAGGACATGCTGGTCAGGGTCACAAAGACCTGCGACGAGCACGAGAGAAAGGCGTACTACAGGATCCGAGAGAGACCCTTCATGGTCATCCGAGGAGCGGGCTCATTGGGCATCGACATCGTGGCCATACGATCTGACATATCCCTCCCGATCGAGGTCAAGAGCTCCGTCAGCGACGTCCTCAGGTTCAGCAGGAACGAGAAACTCGCCATCCAAGCGCAGGAGATGATGGATGATTGCAGGCGCGTCGGCCTTATGCCGATATACGCGTTCAGGTACAAGCGGCAGAGAGGAGATGCCTGGAGGATATTCACACTGGATGTCGGACCGATCAACGGCCGTCTCAAGGTCGTCTACAGCAGGCTCCCCAAGATCGCGCCGTCCAAAGAGGGAAACCTGATCATGAGGTGGCACGACGGCATGCCCCTGAGCAAGTTCATCGACTACATCGTCACAATCTACAGCTAGTCACACGGACCCACAATCATTGGCTCATTCTGTTCTAGGAGTGACGCGCGCCGGAATGAGATCTGAAGAATGCCAGGACTTTGGGTCTTGCAAGGTACATCACCAAGAACAGATTGAGGACAATCGCCCAGAAAGGAGAGTCTGGCCCGAGCTTCGCTGGAACCGGGAACAGAAGACAGAACAATGCGAACACGATTGCGAGCGCTGCCATCGTCCTTCCCCTGTGCCTTGCTCTTTCGCGACCTTTGAAGTATCCTCTCGATAGCATCAGGGAAGAGATCCCAAGCACGAGGTAGACGATGCCAATGACCAGGAACAAAGTGGGAAAGGGTTTCGCCAATTGGTCCCCGCCGACGGACTGGAGTTTCATTTGTCCGTCAACACTGTCGGCCCAAGAGGATATGGACCAGGCCCAAAGCATGCTCAAGAGGTACCCTATCCCCAGGATGAACTGGACGACTGAGAGCAGGGTCACGCCAATTGGTCGA
>JALHSX010000231.1 GCA_022865445.1 Thermoplasmata archaeon
ACCTCAAGCAATCCATGAAAACGTAGTCAGTGCCTCATGGAACGAAGTCCGTTTCGATTTGACAGAAGAAGGTTAATGTAGGGGCCAACAAATTCCCCGACAGTCCCGTACCACGATGATATTGGTCTGTGGCCTGGCAAGGTGGGGTAATGAGCGATGAAAAGATTCTGAAGGATCTGCAGAACGCGATCCTGGGGTATGATTCGACAGCAGCAGTCCGCGCGGCCAAGGCAGCAATAGCGGCCAAGATGGATCCGCTTGTGGCTATCGAGAAAGGGTTCGCGCCGTCCATCGAAGAGATAGGCGAGAAGTTCGAGAAGATGGAGATTTATCTGCCCGAGCTCATGCTCGCAGCCGATGCGATGAGGGCCGGTCTGGCTCTTCTGCTTCCGCTGATCCCCAAGGGATCGAAGGGGGCGAAGGCCACGGTCATAATGGGGACTGTCCAGGGAGATGTCCATGAGATCGGGAAGAATATCGTTTCGAGCATGTTGATGGCCGGCGGATTCAACGTGGTGGACCTCGGCGTCGATGTGAAGACGATTGCATTTGTCGAAGAGGCCAAGAAGGCTGGTGCGAAGATAATCGGGGCATCCGCGTTGATGTCGAGCACCATCGGTTCGCAGAAGGACATAGTCGACTACCTGGTTTCCTCAGGCGACAGGAAGAAGCATGCAGTCCTGGTGGGCGGCGGCCCGACCACGAAGGAATGGGCTAAGGAGATCGGAGCTGACGGCTGCGGAATGACGGCTGTCGAGGCAGTGAAGCTGGCAACCAAGTTCGCAAAGGGAAGGTGAGCATATGGTTCAATTGCTCGACGTGATGGAGAAGGCGCTCAATGGCAAGCCGATGAGCGAAACCGACTACCAGTTGAGGCGTTTCGCTCCCAAGGTCATGGAGAAGGTTAGGGAACACAAGATCAAGTTCGACCCGAGCAACCCGATCCAGAACGACAACTCGATGGCTGACGAGGTCTTCGAGGCCGGACTGGAGCTCCTGCTCGATGTCGGTGCTTATTGCACGACGAGTGGCAGGGTTATTACCTATACCGAGGCTGAGATCAAGGATCAGCTCAGGAACGCACCTTCGAAACTCCATTTCGGAGAAGGACGGGACAGGAAAGCTCTTGTCAACAGGAAAGTGGAGGACAAGACGCCTCCGTGGTGCCTACTGGGAACTGGAGGAGGCCCTTGTTCCAGCGACAGATCCTTCTTGACACTTGTTGAAGGTTATGCGGAGATACCCGAGACTGACGGCATCACGACTCCGGCAATAACGCGAGTTGGAGGAATGCGAGTGAGGCCCGCGTCCCCGCTCGAGGTGCTGGCAGCTCAGAGAAACGCAGTTCTGGCCCGCGAGGCGTGCAATAGGGTCGGCCGTCAGGGAATTCCTATCATGAACTCCCTTGCGACCGCGGAGTCGGATATCGCGTTCGCAGCCGCAACGCATCCCAAGTTCGGCATGAGGCCATCAGACGGCTACATGATATGCTGCATGGACCCCATGAAGGTCGACTTCGCTCGGTTGAACAAGGTGGCCGTGGCTCTGTCGCTTGGCGGACCGATAGGAATGTGCTTCGGACCTCTTCTGGGCGGATACTCGGGCGGTCCCGAGGGGACTGCCGTGTCGAACGTGGCGCACCACATGATGGGCATATTGACATACCAGGCCTCCTGGCTGCTGCCGTTCACCATACATCTGAGATACGTCGCAAGCAGCCCGAGGGACATGCTCTGGGTCATCAGCACAATGGGCCAGGCGATCAGCAGGAACACGCACTTGCTCAGCATCAATTTGAACTACACCACAGCTGGACCCTGCACTCCTATGGTGCTCTACGAGACTTCCGCGGCCGTCACGGCAGCAGTCGTCTCAGGGCTGTCCATAGAGTCCCTTGGCGTGGCGACCAACAAGCACGAGGATCGAACCACCCCGGTCGAACCGAGGATCTCGGCTGAGGTCGGCCATGCGGTCGCTGGCATGAAGAGATCGGACGCGAACGAGCTCGTCAGGAAGCTGTTGGCCAAGTACGAATCGAAGCTCGCGGCGCCTCCGCTCGGCAAGAGCCTTTATGAGTGCTGGGACGCTGATGCGCGCAGGCCTAGCAAGGAGTACACCACGGTTATCAGGAGGTACAAGGCTGTCATGGCTGACCTCGGTGTCGAGCTCCGGCCAGAGCAGTAGAGGATTCGCCCTCACAACCCCCTTCACATATTCACTCCACGGGGCAAACGTTTACATCTCGAACTTCTATCATAGATTTGTCAAATGACGCAGAAGATGCACAAGCTGTTCCTGACGACATGCGATCTTGGAGAGCCGAGATCGGTGGGTGCAGACGAATGTGAGCGTTGCCCCCACGGTAGTGTGGTCGACAGGAAGTCGAAAGTGATATGTGATGGAGCGACCAAGTTCTTCTATGCTCCATGTTACTTCGACATGCGGTCCGCAACTACCGTGTACGATTGCGAGAAGTGCAGATGGGGTGAAGTCGGCGCGGACAGGACGAGAGTCTTCTGCTCAAGGCTCTGACTGGGACATAGCCATTCATTCACTCCAGCGGAGCCAAGACAACAGTATTATATAAATCAACATATCATATCAGTCAACACGGATGGGATGCATAGTGTCATCAGCTGGTGGCTCAGCTGTCAGCTTTGGGCTCGAGCCGAAGTCAGGTAATATCTACTTGATTGAAGAGCGTAAGCCCAGGGCGACTTTCGAGTTGTTGGACCAATCACTCTCATCCGGATGCTCTGGCTTGGTGGTCACTCGCGACTATCCGAAGAAACTCATTGACGAGAAGGAAATCGGAACCTGCAGGGTCTTGTGGCTGACCA
>JALHSX010000232.1 GCA_022865445.1 Thermoplasmata archaeon
ATCGCCAGACCACGCACCCGAGATGTCGTACACCTTGCTGGTTCTCTCAAGATGGCCGGAGGAGATGAGGACGGGGCAGCAGATACAGACCTGGTGGGACCAGATTGGCGTGAAGTTGACCGTGCAGTCCGCGGACGCCAACACGATCAACAGCTATGTCTACCCGGACTACAAGCAGGACATGTTCCTTTGGGGATACTCTGGCCAACCAGACCCGAACTTCAGCCTGCTCATCATGCTCTCTAACCAGATCGGCGACTGGAATGACTGCGGCTACGCGAACGCTAGCTACGACACTCTGTACGACCAGCAGGCGAAGACCGTCGATGTGGAGGAGCGGCAGACCATCGTGAACCAGATGCAGGATATCATCTACGAGGATTGCCCATACATCGTGCTCTACTACATGACCGCCAAGGGGGCGTATAGGATCGACACGTTCACGGGCTTCGTGAACATGCCGACTGGGCTGCTCAGCGATGTCAACAGGTTCACTCTCCGTGAAGTGCACCTGATCCAGGCAGAGTCGACGGCAGAGAAGACCGACTACACGCCCTGGGCCATAGCTGCAGTTGGCGTCATTGTCGCTTTGGTTGCCGTCGCATACGTGATGATGCACCGCGGAGGCGGAAAGGGAGAGAATCCGAGAACGGACAAGCGGCCTGAACCGCCTCAGAATGAGTAGCGAATCCAGAAAAACCTAACAATCGAGAGAGGCGCCGGATCTTTCTTTCCCGGCGCTCCAAACACTTTCATCTGATGAGGGGAGGGGACCGCGAATGGAGTTGCGCGCCTACATTCTCAGGAGAGCAATCACTGCCTTTGCGGTCTTCCTCGTCATACTCACACTCAACTTCATCATATTCCACACGATCCCGGGCGATCCGATAAGGACTCTGTTCCAAGACCCGAGGATATCTCCCGAGGACCTGGCCCAGTTGAGGCACAATTTTGGCCTCGACAAGTCCCTGATGGATCAGTACTTGCTCTACATGAAGAACTCCCTCACGGGAGAAATGGGCAAGTCGTTCAGCTACTACGGAGACCCTGTGGGGAACATAATCAAGGAGAGGTTGACCAACACATTGATTCTGGTGGGCTCGGCGTCTGTCCTCGCGCTTATCATGGGAGTCGCGATTGGCACGCTGGCCGCATGGAGAAGAAACACTAGAACCGACTTCGCGCTCCTGGGTTCCTCCCTATTCCTGTACTCGATGCCGACTTTCTGGCTTGGAATGCTGATGCTGTTCGCTCTGTCAGGCTCAGTTCCATCCGGCGGTATGTACACTCCCGGGGCGGACTACGCGGGTCTTCTAGACCAGTTCCTTGACCTGATGCACCATCTCCTGGTGCCTATGACGGTTCTCACGCTCGTGCTCTTCGGTCAGTACGTAATGATCATGCGCAGCTCGCTAATAGACGTGCTCTCGGAGGACTACATCGTCACGGCTAGAGCGAAGGGCCTGACCGGAAGGGACATACTGAGGCATCACGCGGTACCGAATGCGATGCTCCCGCTCGTCACGATCACAGCTATCAACCTTAGCTTCGTCGTGGGAGGCGCCATTCAAACGGAGACAGTGTTCTCGTGGCCGGGCGTTGGAAGGCTGATGTACGACGCACTCATCACGAGGGACTACCCGATACTTCAAGGCAGCTTCCTCGTAGTCACGGCCGTCGCCCTTGTGGCGAATTTCATCGCTGATATCACCTATGCCTTCCTTGACCCGAGGGTGAAGATTAGATGATACCGCCTCTCACCGCTAGCGAAACGGAGCTCTTCCGGGCAAGTCGCCGACGAGAGGTTATCGCCAGATACTGGAAACGCTCCCGGAAGACCCTCGTGCTGATGCTGAAAAGCGGAATGGGCATGGTGGGCCTCATAATCCTCATCGTCTTCCTGTGCATCGCTCTCCTTACGCCGATCTTCGTCCATTTCGACAGGAATGCATTCAACGCTGATGAGATCTTCCTACCGCCCTCTTGGAAACATCACTGGCTTGGAACCGACGAGGTCGGGCGAGACATCCTTTCGGAGCTGCTCTACGGCTCTCGCATCTCCCTCTTTGTGGGCGTAACCGCCAGCGCGATATCGGTCCTGATTGGCGGCGCAATCGGTGTATTCTCCGGATACTATGGGCGGCTCGTCGAGGAGGGGCTGATGCGCTTCACCGATATCTTCCTCGTTATTCCACAGCTCCCATTCATGATGCTTCTGGCGGCGCTCGCTGGTCCGAGCCTGCAGAACATAATCATAGTAATCGGAGCACTCTCATGGCCGAGCACGGCGAGGCTGGTCAGATCCCAGATCATTACTCTCAAGGAGAGAACATTCATCGAGCGGGCTAGAGCTATCGGCGCTGGGGATGGTCACATCATCCGGAGACACATCCTGCCGAACGTGATACCGCTCATGTTTGCAAACACTGTCTTGATTATCGCGATTGCGATTCTGACGGAGAGCACGCTAGCGTTCCTCGGCCTCGGCGACCCGCTCGTCATAAGCTGGGGATCGATGCTGCACTATGCTTTCACGAGTCTGGCGATGACCAACGGGGCGTGGTGGTACTTCGTGCCTCCGGGATTCTGCATCGCTCTGGTGATCTTGGGCTTCACGTTCTTTGGCTACGCGACGGATGAGATCCTTAACCCGAAGCTCAGAAGAAGATGATTGGGATCTTTGTCATGCCGACCTATGCCTAGGTGCAAGCTTCTGGAGGCATTCGATTGATGCTTCAATTGCCTTGTTCAGGGAAGGTTGCCACTATCTCTGCTCGAGTACCTTGATGATGTGCCAACCGAACTGGGTCTTCACAGGTCCGACTGTTACGCCCTTCTGTCCATTGAACGCAGCATCCTCGAACTCCTTCACCATCTGTCCTCTGCCAAACCAGCCGAGGTCCCCGCCTTTCTTGCCTGATGGGCAGTCCGAGTACTTCTTCGCGAGATCTCCGAAGCTTTCTCCTGCATTCACCTTCGTGAGGAGCTCCTTCGCCTTGTCCTCACCCTTCACAAGGATGTGCGCTGCGTGAACCTGTTTTGCCATGAATCGAGGAAAGCGATAGCAGAATAAGAAACTTCTCGAGCGAACACTTTGTGATTAAGGCTAGGCTCGTCGTGGAAGGTAAAGGAACATCTACGTGTTCGACTCTGCGTCAATCATGGACGAATGGACATATCTCGCCTTTCTCGCAGGAGCCCTCACCTCGACTGGATACCTTCCTCAGATTGCCAAGGGTTTGAAGACTAGGAGGTTGGAGGACGTATCTCTCCTCATGCCAGCGGTGCTCGGCTTCGGAATGGTCCTTTGGCTAATCTACGGGTTTGTTCGTGAGGATCCGGCGATAATACTGGCTAATTTCGTTGGCTCCTCGCTCACAGCGGTCTTAGTGCTCATGAAGCTGGTCTACGATGGAAGAGACAAGGCGACGGCTTGAAATTGCAAGACCATAGACCCCTTGCCATGGCCTATCGGATCAAGGTCCAGAGTCGGTCCAGATCCCGCTCGGAGATGGTTCCATGAGCTCTGCCTTTCTCAACTCCGTCGATGTAGGCAGCGACAGTCGGGATCTCGTCGATGGCCCACTCCCTCCATTCTTTTCCTCCTCGTTGTATTTCAACCTTGAACATGGGGCCTGTCTTGGCCTTGTTCCAGGTATCCCAAATCGGCCTGAACGCCATGCAGTCGCCACACCAGTTCCCGGTGAACAGCACGAGAGCCCCCTGGCCATCCTTCGCGACGATACTTCTCAGCTTCTCGAAGTTGACCTCCTCAGACATGGATATCAAGTGCCCTCAAGGACAAGATGCGACTCACCCTAGTTCAATTTTCGTCCGGATGACGAGCGGCTATCGTTGGCTGACAGTCTCTCGTGAAGCTTGCAGCGTGGCTGGACTGTGGAAAACGACGGCAGAATCGCAGTGGACCGAGAGAGCTGCTGTCTAGCCCTTCATCAGAACCGCTCTGATTTTCCGTG
>JALHSX010000233.1 GCA_022865445.1 Thermoplasmata archaeon
CAAAGCTTGCATGCCTATGGAATGGCAGGCAATGATCAAGAAGGCCGCGAAAGAAGCGGGACTCGATTTCTTATCGACGGCCTTCAGTCCCGAGGATGTTGCTTTCCTGGAGAAGCTCGGAGTCAAGGCACACAAGACCGCTTCATTCGAGCTTGTGGACATACCGTTGATCGAGAGAATGGCCTCTACTGGCAAGCCACTGATCATATCGACAGGGATGGGCACGCTTGAGGAGATTGATGAAGCGGTGCAGGCTGCCAAGAGGGGCGGATGCCGGGAGATGGCGTTGCTCAAATGCACAAGCGCTTACCCAGCGGCTCCCGAGGAGATGAATCTGAGGGCGATTCCTTTCATGAGCGCTAGGTACAACGTTCCTATTGGCATCTCAGACCACACCCTGGGAACGACGATCTCAGTTGCCGCGGTGGCTTTGGGTGCCAATATCGTTGAGAAACACTTCACTCTGTCCCGATCTGTTCCTGGTCCAGATAGTCAATTCTCCGTGGAGCCTGCTGAATTCAAGACCATGGTGAACGACATCCGGAAAGTGGAGAAGGCTATGGGGGAGGCATCGTTCGAGATTGGCGAGTTGGAGAAGAAGAACATGGTCTTCCGAAGATCGCTCTTCGTTGTCATGGACATGCGAAAGGGAGAGCGATTCACAGAGGAAAACGTGAGATCCATCCGGCCGAATTTCGGATTGCAGCCAAAGTACCTCAAGGATGTCCTCGGCAAAAAGGCAAAGAAGGATTTGTCGAAAGGGACGCCTCTGAGCTGGGAGCTCATAGAATGAGCCAGGCGGGATCGATATGAGCAGAGTGGTGGCGATTGTCCAGGCCAGGATGAGCAGTGCCAGGCTGCCCGGAAAGGTGCTTATGGACATTGCCGGCATGTCGATGCTTGCGCGGAGCGTGAGAAGACTCTCAAGAGCGAAGTCACTGTCCGAAGTCGTGGTGGCGACGACAATTGAGAAATCTGACGATCCGATAGTGGAGCAGTGCGAGATAAACGGATGGAAGTGCTTTCGAGGTAGCCAGGAGGATGTCCTGGACCGCTACCATTCTGCGGCGACTTTGTTCAAAGCAGACAGCGTGGTGAGAATTACCTCTGATTGCCCAATGATCGACCCGGGGATGGTCGATGCAGTCCTTGACGAGTTCTTCACATGGGAGGGTGATGTCGATTATCTGAGCAACATGATCCCAAGGAGGACCTATCCTAGAGGCCTTGACACTGAAGTCTTCACCTACGGCGCTCTGGATTTGGCTTGGGAGCAGGATACAGATCCATCTTTGAGGGAGCATGTAACGCAGTACATCCTTCGCCATCCCGAGATCTTCCGTATCAGGGGGATCATGAATGATATCGATTATTCGTCAATGCGGTGGACCGTCGATACCCCGGAAGACCTTCGATTCGCCCGGACAGTCTTGGAGAACTTCCAGAACGATCAATTCACATGGAAGGAAATTGTTGAGTTTCTCCAAGCGCGCCCGGAGATACTCGAGATAAACAAGGAGATCAGACAGAAGGTTCTTCCATCATAGGAGGGATCTGGAAATGCTGGTTACGATCCAGCCTTTCTTACCGCCTCGACGACGCTATGGACTTCATCGTCTGTCAATGTGGCATACATTGGCAGGCTGACAATCTGCTCATATGCCTCCTCTGCCACGGGGCACATCCCTTTCTTGGTCCCAAGATGCTCACGGTAGTATGGATGGAGATGGACCGGGATGTAGTGGA
>JALHSX010000234.1 GCA_022865445.1 Thermoplasmata archaeon
TCGTGAAAGTAATACCTGCAATCGATGTGAAGGGCGCAAAGTGCGTTCAGCTTGTCGGAGGGAAACCTGGGACTGAGAAGGTCATGATCGACGATGTCATTGGCGTCGCCAAGAAGTGGCAGAGTGAGGGCGCCGAAATGATCCACATCATAGACCTCGACTCCGCGCTCGAAACCGGCGACAACGAGATGCTGATCGAGATGATTGCAGCTTCGCTGTCCATACCCGTCCAGGTCGGTGGAGGAATACGAGACCAGGAGAAGGTCCAGAGACTCTTCGATATTGGGTGCGAAAGGGTCATCATTGGAACAAGGGCGATCCAAGACAAACCCTTCGTCAGGAAGATGGCCGAGGAGTATCCAGACGGAATAGTTGTGGCAGTAGATTCGGTGGCGAACGAGGTCCTGATAAAGGGTTGGCAAGAAGGCTCGGGCAAGGATCTGCTGACCGTGGTGAAGGATCTCGATACCTTGCCGATCTTCGGGTTCTTGTACACGAATGTCGAGGTTGAGGGTCAGCTCAAAGGGATAGATCCGATTCCAATCCAGGCCTTGGCCAATAGCACCAAGAAGCCATTAATCGTCTCGGGCGGCATCACCACCATGGGTGATCTGGATATTCTTCGAAGGATGGGCACTCATTCAGCGGTTGTCGGCATGGCGATCTACACTGGGAGGATCGACTTTAGAAGGGCAGTGGGGGAATTCAGGTGAGGACGAAGGTTGGTCAGAGGAGATCCGCGATCTCAAGGCAAACGAAGGAGACATCGATCAAGCTCGAGCTGGATATTGACGGTGAAGGCAAGTCGAAGTGCGTCGTCACTGACGAGTTCCTCAGGCACATGGTCGAGACGCTCGCGAAATACTCCGGCACGGACATCATGATGACTGCTAGCGGGGACATCGAACACCACCTGATCGAGGACGCTGCGATAACTCTCGGAAGAGGCTACAGAGAAGCCATCGGTTCCAAGCCGATCAGGAGGATAGCTAGCGCGACGGTCCCTATGGATGAAGCCCTGGTCAAGGTCGCGATCGATTTGATAGACAGACCATATGCTCACCTCGAGATGCCCAATCCGATGTACGAACACTTCCTGAGGTCGTTTGCCATGGAGCTGAGGGCGACAGTGCACACCGTCGTCATCAGGGGGAAGGACGAGCACCACATTGTCGAGGCGACCTTCAAGGCTCTGGGATTGGCGCTCAAAGAAGCGATGGTCGAGACGAAGACAACGGTGTCGACGAAGTCGAGCGTGAAGTGGAGGAGCGCTTAATGTCGTTCTCGAAACGCATCATCCCTTGCCTCGACGTGAGGGACGGCGTCGTTGTAAAAGGTGTCTGCTTCAAGGATCTTCAGGCAGTCGGGGACCCGCCTGCCCTGGCTGTTGAATATCAGAACCAAGGCGCGGACGAAATCGTCTTCCTGGACGTGAAAGCCTCAATAGCAGGCCGGGAGACACTCAGGACAGCTGTGCGGAAGACAGCGGAGACTCTCTTCATACCATTGACGGTGGGCGGAGGGATTAGATCGTTCGCTGATGTGAGGGCCACTTTGAAGGCGGGGGCGGACAAGACATCTATCAATTCCGCCGCAGTCGAGAACCCGCCACTGATATCGCAATGCTCTGCTGCATTCGGGAGCCAGTGCATTGTGATTGCGATTGACGCCAAGAATTCGGGTGACGGCTGGGAGGTCTACACTTACTCGGGCACGAAGGCCACTGGACTCGATGCAATCGAATGGGCCAAGGAAGTCTGCGAGAGGGGGGCGGGTGAGATACTTCTGACGAGCATGGATGCCGATGGCACGAAGATGGGATACGACATAGAGTTGACCCGGAAAGTTGTCCGCGCTGTGAATGTCCCTGTCGTCGCCTCCGGGGGTTGCGGCAAGATAGAACACATAGTGGAGGTTCTGACCAAAGGTGAAGCTGACGCCGCGCTCGCGGCATCGATCTTCCACTATGGTCAGCACACAGTCGCCGATGTGAAGAGAGCGCTCGAGAGAGAAGGGATTCCCGTCAGAAAGGGAGTGGGAATGTGATCGAGAAGAAGGAACTTGTCCCGGTTATCGTGCAGGATGTCAAGAACAACAACGTTCTGATGCTCGCCTACATGAACGATGAGGCCCGCGAGTTGACGAAGAAGACCGGCTACATGCACTATTGGAGCCGATTGAGGAACGCGATATGGAAGAAGGGAGAGACCTCCGGAAACGTTCAAAAGTGCATCGAGCTGATGACTGATTGCGACGGCGACGCCATCCTCGCGCGCGTCGAGCAGACCGGCGTGGCCTGTCACACAGGAACCTATTCCTGCTTCTCCAAGGATCCGATCCGTCAGCAGGACATCATCGCGGCACTGTGGAGGGTGTTCGACGAGCGGAAAGCCAACCCGTCCGACTTTTCCTATACATGCA
>JALHSX010000235.1 GCA_022865445.1 Thermoplasmata archaeon
AAAAACATCTGCATTCCCGAATGGGGGATTCAATGAAAGCACTGGTTGCCTATTTGTCTTCGACAGGGAACACGAAGAAGATTGCTGAGGCCATCTGCGACGAAATCAGATGCTACAAGGACATCATGAAGGTCGACGAGGTCCAGGATATCGGATCGTATGATATCTCCTTCCTCGGGTTTCCAGTCCACGGGGAAGGGCCGGACAAGAAGACAAAAGAATTCCTGGCGAAGCATTGCACCGGCGGACGCAAGGTAGCGCTCTTCATAACGCATGCTGCACCGGAGGAAGAACCGGAACTCCCGGAAACGCTCGCGAAGTTCAAGCAGGCCGCTGCCGGAGCGGATCTCCAGGGGGTCTTCGACTGCCAGGGAGAGCTTGCCAAAGGCGTGAAGTTCATTATGAAGATAGCTCCAAACAAGAAGCTGCGCTCACAAGCGAAGATGGACAACAGCAAAGGACAGCCAGATTCAGCTCGAGTGGAGAAGGCCCGGGCATTCGCTCGAGAGACCATGAGCCGGATGGACTCTTCGAAACCGAGTTAGTACTCAGGACTAGCGGAGGATGGTGGCGGCGAACTCCTCTACCTTTCCCTGCCAGCCTTCCTTCAGCGGCCCCTTCAGCGTCTCCCCTGAGACTAAGAATATCTTGTCGGCAACTTTCACCAGCCCCTTCTCCCTCAAGATCTCATCCAGGATGGGTATGGTCTTCCTCCAGCGGTTGAGTTCTTCCTCCGTCGGCATCTGCCCGGTCTTCTTGTTGGGCACCGCGTCACCGTGGGTCGCGAATATGGCATACTTCGTTCCCGACGGCAGTGAAACCTTCTTGATGAAACGGCGCATGCTCCCTATTGGCCCGCCGAATCGCGTGGGTGACCCAAAGACGTACAGGTTGGCGAGGGGCAGCTCCTTAGGCTTCGACTCATCGATATGATGCACGTTCACCTGATGGCCTTTGGTCTCCATGACCCGCCGCAACTCCTCGGCGACCTTCGCTCCGTTCCCGAACTTCGAGGCGTGATATAGCTCAATCTTGATGAGGATCCCCTCCATCAACGGCGAATGCAACTAATCTCTCATAATGATATCTTACAAGCCGGCGCCACGAGGTACAGTGGCTATATCCCCCGCACCAAATCTCGAGAGGAAGTACGAGTTTGTTCTCGCTGTCGAATTGTCCGAAAGGAGATTGCAGTCCGGCCCAAGGAGGAGGTGATTGCGAAGTACCGAAATTGGAATAGGGCTAGAGTAGTGTTGGAATCAGCGTCCTACTCCTCGAAGATGAACAAGTCGTCGATTTCCGTTCCCAGCGCCCTGGCGATGTCATGAGCCAGCCTGAGCGAGGGGTTGTACTTCCCCTTCTCCAGCCAGAGGATGGTCTCCCTCCTCACGCCGACCTTGTCCGCGAGCTGCTCCTGGGTCAAGTTGAGCCTGGCCCTGTTCTCCTTGATGGTGGTTCTCATTCTTCCAGATCCCCGGCCCGCCCCAGGCGCCAGTTCAGAAGCAGAATCGACGCCACCATGACGATAAGTGTCGCGCCCACCGCCTGCGGCATGGTGATTTTGTGGCCGCCTCCCATTCCGAAGACCATGGCCATGAAGCCAACGAGCGTAAGCGTAGCGTACCAGGAGTAGGTCGCGGCCCGGGTGCCGATGCGCGCCACCCTCTCGTCCTTGAGGGGCTTGCTCAGTCCAAGGAACTCGAACAGCCCACCGCCGAAGAGCCCCAGCCCCATCAACGCCACGAGCCAAAGGAGGTCGCCGATTGTGTCCCCCATGATCATCACGACGCCGCATCCGATCAGCAGTGCTCCTCCAAGGAACACGGACGTCTTGGCACTCACCAGGTCATCGTTCTTGCCCTTAGTTGGCTTGATCTCGTCCTTCTCCTTCATGTGATTCACCTATGTTTGGTATATCCAACTTAATGTGTGGTAAATGTAACATAAGTATTTAGATGTTGTTATGTATTTCTAACATTGCGGGGAGAAAGTCGGGAAGAACCCTGACGATGACCCTACTTCTTTCACCAACACTGGCACAGGTGGAATGGCTCCTTGCACGTCTCATGCATGCGTCTCTGTCGGATCGCTCTTCTCACATTCGCGATCCCGCATAGGCGCTGAGAATCCCGTTTCCTTTTGCCAGGATGCTCTTGTCCAACGGTTCAACTGAGTGCTCTTTGAGGGTCTTTCTCACAACATCTCTTGCGTCTGAAACCATCCTGTCCGACATTGTCGCCCCGTATAACTCCGTCCTCTTGTTCCTCATGAACATCTGGCTTCTGAAGTTTCTCATCGTGTGAGGATCATTCAGGAAGGAGTTGCCCTGCCCTACCCTCTCGATTACCTTCAACGCGGCGGTCTCCTCCGTCACCGGGAAGTCCCTCATGAACGAGCGGTACTCCTCCCACATTGTGGAGTCTATCACAACCTGCTCCAGGGAGCATCCCTTGTCGAGATCTAGTCCCCCTATGCCCGAGCACAGGTCCGTCCCCGACATCGTAGAGAGCATCAGCACAGAGACCTCGCCATATGGAATAGGCACGCCCGGGACCTCGCCATCGATCCCCAGGATACCGGCCATCTTCGGGAGACCGTACCTGCGAGCCATCTGTGCCGCTGCTGCGAATATCATCGGGGCCTCAGGACCCCGATAACCAATTTGCCCCGTCACCACGTTGCCAAGCGTCGCCTCGGAACAGTATATGTGAGGAGCCCCAGGAGCTGCGGTTTGGGTGATGACCAGGCTCGCGAGGTTCTCGACGTTCAGGGTCAGGATTGTCCCCGCAAGCGTCACCGGGGCGGTCATTCCACCCATGCACATGGACATCGATATGATCGGAATCCCTGCGCGGGCGTATTCCACCTGCGCCTCCACCGCCCCTGCCTCGAACACCAGCGGAGGCACGATGCAGCTCAGCACGGAGAACAGCGGCCGTTTCCTGAGCTTCTCAGGGCCGCCGGCGACCAGAGCCCCGAGGGCGATCTGGGTCTTTGCATCCGGTGTGCCGAGAGTGCCTGACCCGGCTGAGCCAAGGATGTGCTTCGTCGTGTTCTGAAGAGACACCCAGAGCTCGTTGGCGAACTGCGCATGCGCGGGGACATCGGATGTCGTCACTATCGGCCAGAACGCATCCACAGGATCCATCGCGTCAGTCAGCCTTGCGAAGTCCGCGAGGTCCTTGCTCGTCGCCTTCCGCCTCTCTCCCGTCTCGAGGTCCGTCATGAAGACCGTTACCCCTCCGGTGGAGACGAACGGGAAGCGCTCGACGGGAATCTTGAGGTCGCGCTTCGGATCCCTGGCGCCGAGGACGATCTCCTTCGGGGCCTTCTTTATCGCGTCGTTGACGACCTTCTCAGGGATCCTGGCGATCTTCTTCTTGAGGTCCACTTCGGCTCCGGCGTCTCGCAGCATCTTCAGAACGTTTTGGCTGTGAATAAGGACGCCAAGCCTCTCGAGGCATTCGATGCTCTGCGTGTGGATGACGTCTTCTTCCTGCCTATCCATGAATCCGAATCTGAGAACGGCCACTCCGAGCCACTTCCTGTGGCCTGAAGGACAACAAGCGATTTATCGGTTTGCCTTGTGATGGAAGGAAGAGAGAATGGTCTAGCTCGGTGCAACAATCCTCTGATTGAAAAACAGCCAGGCGGGGTCTGCACGCTCCTGCGCTTCGCAAATCGCATGCTTTATGGTCAGTCCACGACCTTCAGCTCTCTCGGCTCCCCGTTCCCATCATAGACGGCCCAGCTCGTCCTGTCGAACGGGCTGCACACGATGATGTGTATCCAGCCGTATCTGCCGAACAGGTCCACATCAGCTCGCGACGGATAGCAGACGCCTGAGGGATGCGAGTGCACTGTCCCGACGATCGTGAAATCGATCGCCAGGTTGTTGAAATGGAATATCGCGTGCCTTTCTCCGGACACTGTGCCCGGCAGCAGGATGAGCTCGTGGATCACGCCCTTGTCCGCCCTCAGCAGCGCCCCGAACTCCTCGGGAAACTGCGACTTCGACGCCTCGAGGATCATCTTGAGCGTCCGCTTCTTGATGCTGTGGACATTCGCACGAGCGTCTTTCGAGAAATCGAACAGCGGCATTCTACGCACCCTTTGTAAGGTTCGCTCTCTCCTTGACGGTCTCCATCATGGCTGGGATGTAGCTGACGCTCAGCACGATCTCCTCAACGCGACGCTTCCTGATGTGGCCGATGACATGCTCTCCGTCCAGTCTAAGAACCACGAGATTTGTGAACGAGGAGGTCACGAACAGCGCCTTGCTTATTGGGAAGTACCTGACCCCGATTCCAACGCTAAGGGCTCCGCGGTGAACTGAAGTTTCCTTCACATTGGTTATCCATGCGTATGGAATCGTCGTGTTGATCAGCCATCCCATCCGTATTCGGAAACCCTTCGCGCCAGCGAGATGGTGTGTGAAGACGGGCGGAAGCAAGAACAGCAGGAAGACGACCCCAACTGACGGGCTGACGACCATCCAGAGGGTCCTCCAGGGGCCGACCGCGCTCGAATATGCGGTGTAGAACAGCCAGACTATGACGGCCTCGAAGACGAGGAACAAGATCACGAACCAGTGCTTCGGATAGTCTATCCTCAAGGGCTCGTTCTTGGCGATTCTCATGGTGATGCCTTTCTTCAGTTCAGTGCCTGTGCGCAGCGAAGGGGGCCGAAGCTATGAGCTTCTCCTCCAGGTTCCTGTAGAAGTCGTCCTTGAAGCTGATGAACTTGGCCTTCTTCTCAGAGGCTGTGAAGACGAGAGTTTCATCGCCCCTGATCTTGAACTCGCACTGGCCGTCTATGACCATCGTGCACTCCTTGGGGTCCAGTATCCTGACGGATATCTTGCTCCTCGCTGACACGACCAAGGGTCGTGCCGCCAATCTGAACGGCGCTATGGGCGCTATCACCAAGGCATCGACCCGGGGGTCGATGATGGAGGAGCCGACGCTCATGGCGTAGCTCGTAGAGCCCGTCGGGGTGGCGACTATCAGGCCATCGGCGCGTATCTCCGTTGCGGGAGTGCCGTCGACCGATATCGCGAAATGTCTCATCTTCGCGATGTGGGCTGTGTGTACGACCGCTTCGTTCGTCGCGTCTTCGAGCCTCTTGCCGTTGAGGACTGTCTTGAGCTTCAGCCGCTCGTCGATGTGATAGTCACCCTTGAGGAGCTTCTTGATGGCGGTCTTGATCTCCTCTGACTGAATCTCGGTCAGGAAGCCAAGAACACCCGCGTTCACGCCCATGACCGGCGCGTCGTTCGCCTGCAGCGTCCGGAGGATCGTCCCGTCGCCTCCGACGGTGATCAGAGCATCCACCTTCATCTTGGCAAGCGGGACACCCTTGAGTCCGAGCGCCTCCGCGGTGTGCGTTTCAACAACATAGTCAACGCCCTTGAGGGCCTCGAGCACCTTCTTCGCTACGGGCTTGAAGTTCCGCAGCTCGGGAGTGCCGGTGATGCCTATCCTCGTAGTACCATCTCCTTTATCCTCGGGTCACCGTAGGCCAGGAAGTTCTTCCTGTCCTGCAGATTGAATTCCATCTCCAGCTTCTTGCCTTCGAGGTCCACGACCTCGCCCCCGGCTTCCCTGAGTATTAGGCAGCTAGCCGCGATATCAATAACCCTTATCATTCTCTTGAAGTTGGCGCAGTTCATGTAATGCGCCTGAGCAGAACCCTGTGCGACGAGGCACATCTCCAACGACGCACAGCCCATGGTTCTGACCCTGCTGGCCATCAGCTTCACCCTCTCCGATTCGGGGGCGGCATCCACCCCGTCGAACATGAGAAAGACCGCATCGTTTCTATCGTATTTCGAGACCCCGATCCTGTGGCCGTTCAGCTCCGCGCCTCCTCCCCTGCGCGCGAAATAGGTGTCTCCCGAGCTGAGGCTCTTGACCAGAGCGAAATCGCAGTCGGACAGCTTGTTCTTGCCGATCGCGAGAGACACGGAGAAGAACGGGATCCCCCTCGTGCAGTTCAGGGTGCCGTCGATCGGGTCGACCACGAGGACGCTCTTCGCTCCTCTGTCGATGAACCCCGCCTCCTCGCTCAGGACATTGAGCTCGATCTCTTCGTCGTCGAGGTACTTGAGGATGACATCCTCGGCGAACTTGTCTATCTTCGAGGTGGCGGACCCGCTGGCACCCATGCCGACGTGTATGTGTCCACCGAAGTCCTTGGGCAGCTCGTGGTAGGCTGCGTGGACGGCGTTTGCTATCCTGGTCAGTTCCTGCTTCACGGGCTCAATATTGGGAGGGTCATTGATATTACTTTCCCGGGATTCGGCCAGCAGGCCTGGTGATAGCTTCATTCAGGCGCTATTGGTTCGGTCGAACAGGGGGTCTCGGTCGTCTCGCGTCATCCCCATTTCGGGAAATTCCCACCGAAGTTGTTGATCATCTTTCGGATACTGAGATCGGTCTCGTACTTCAGCGCAAGCTCGTGTGCCATCGTGGGGGAGAGGCCGCTGCTGACAAGCCCTTTCTCGAAGAGTTTTGCGCTCTTTTTCGCATTCCTCTTCATCCTCAGGTAGGCGATGCCCGTGCCCAGGGCGATTTTCGGGATCGACAGAGTGATGGCTGCGACCAACTTCGGCAGATCGTCCCGGTGCTCACTCATCATCTTCATCCAGCTTCTTCTTGATCTTCTCGTTGATCTTCTTGCCTATCTCGTCGTCCCGGCCGCCCAGTCCAGAGAAGATATTCGAAATCATGCCGCCCATGCTGAAGTTCGCCATGAACTTCTCCGTCAGCTCGTACGCCTGCTTGTCGTCCATACCGGCGTCCTTCATCTGTTTGAAGAACGCTGCGACGGACTTGCCGAATTCCTGCGCCTTGTCCGCGTTGTAGATGGTGTTGCTGATGGAGTCCAGCAGCTTCGGTATCTCCGTCGAGACCACGCCCAGTATTTCCTTGACCTCTTGCGCGTCATGCTTCTTGTCATCTGACATTCTTGTTCACCTCATCGCCCTTTCTCAGGGCTTCTTGGACCGTACTATGCGTGGTGCCAGTACATAAGGAAAGTGAGCATTAGTGACCATCTGCCGGCTACGTGCCGTCCTGTTTCGGGGGAGGCGGCTCTTCGCTTTTCTTTCCGACTCCCAGTCCGAGCAGCTCGAACCACTTGTCCACATAGGCTCCCGTGAGCCAGTATTCCGTCGATCTCGGAGACCCTTTGGCCCGCACGACGCCCTTCTCCTCCAGCCCCTTGAGCCGTTCGCGGACTATCCTTCTCGAGGATGTGCCCCTCATATCCTTCAGCTTGTCGGTGATCTGGGATATGTTCTGCCCATCCCTCTCGAACAGGACTTTGACGATGTCCCTGGAAATGGAATCCTTCACTCCCGGGATCAGAAGGTCGGGCGAGATCGCCCCATACCTCTGGTACAATCCTAGCATCTTGAAGTAGCTGGAGGAGATCTTCTGGAACCGCTCGATGTAGTCGACGAGCTGAGCGTAGGGCCCTGCGACCTTGCTCATCGACTCCTCGAGGCCGTCCATCTTCTCCGCGAGGGACTTGATCTGCTTCTCGAGATCCTCGTCCGCCATCAGGTTTGCCATCGCGTTCGATGTATAACTGATTTATCAGGGAACGCCCATGGCCTCATCACCATGGCGAAGCTTCTGTCCAAGGTCGACGGAGTAGCGGGAGTGTTCACGGATGGAAAGGGCCTCCTGACGGTCAACGGCGCTCCCGGCAAGACCGTCTACGGAGAGCGCCTCTTCGCGGTCAACGGTGTAGAGTATCGTTCTTGGGATCCCTCCAGGTCGAAATTGGCAGCCTCGATCCTCCTTGGCGCGAAGGATTTCGGCTTGGATGAGAACACGAAGGTGCTGTATCTCGGAGCTGCTTCCGGCACGACGGCCTCGCATGTCTCGGACATCGTTGCAGGCGGCGTCGTTCACTGCGTCGAGGTGTCGGAGAGGTCGTTCAGGGACCTGGTTCCCGTCTGCGAGGCCAGGCGGAACATGATCCCTCACCTGGCGGACGCGAACCTGCCTGAGAAGTACGCACATATCATCGAGGGCGTCGAGCTGGTCTATCAAGACATCGCCCAGAGGAACCAGGTGGATATCTTTGTCAGGAACATGGCGGCGTTCGAGGCCGAGCACGGCGTCCTGATGCTCAAGTCCAGGAGCGTGAACGTCAATCGGAAGCCGAGGGAGATATTTGCCGAGGTCCGTGAGGAGCTCGTGTCGAAATCCTACAAGGTCAGGAACATCATCTACTTGGAACGATACTCAAAGGACCACGCAGCCTTCTTCGTGGAGGCGTAGACACGATCGAGAAGTTCACGTATGTCATCGCCTTCAAGGGCGACAAGTTCGTGATGGTCCGGCACAGGGACAGGAAGTGGGAGATGCCTGGTGGCCGGCTGCTCAAAGGCGAGAACCACGAGCAGGCGGCCGTGCGTGAGTTCTTCGAGGAGACCGGCATGAGCTTGGACATCATCGGTCACATCAGGATATTGAAGCCCGGTGGAAAGGTGTTCGTCGGCATCGTCCGCGGCGAGCTGAAGGCTGGTCCGACCGAGTACAACATCGTCGAGGTCAAGGAATTCACGGATCTCCCTGACGAACTCTCGTTCCCTCTGGTGGAGTATCGCGCCATGCTGGCCCAGGCGAGGCGCATCTTCGAAACCTTTAAAAGGGGGAAGAATATAGACGGCCCTGCCTCGCCACTGACATAGGAGAAACGGAGTCAGATCAGCAATGTCAAGGATGCATTCAAGTAAGAGAGGTTCTTCGGGCTCGAAGCGGCCGCTTTTGACGGAGAACCCGAAGTGGGTTCAGCAGTCGTCCGAGGAAGTGAAGGACCTCGTAGCGAAGATGGCAGGTGAGGGAGTGTCCATGGCCAAGATCGGCCTGGTTTTGAGGGATCAGTACGCTATCCCGAGCGTGGTGCTGGCAACAGGCAAGAGTGTCAAGCAGATCCTGGACGAGAAGAACATCAAGTTCGATCTCCCGGAGGATCTGCAGGCCCTGATGAAGCGCGCCGTGTCCATGGGCGGACACATCAAGAAGAACAAGAAGGACCTGCACAACCTGAGGGGAAGGGCGCTCATGGAGTCGAAGATCAGACGACTTGTGAAGTATTACAAGCGGGAAGGCATAATCCCGGTGACGTGGAAATACTCCCTGGATACCGCCGCACTGCAGGTCGAGTGATGTCTATATGGGCGGGAGCATAACACTCCCGGACGAATTTTCCGACAGCCTGAAGCATGCTCAGAAAGTCGTCAATTCAGCAAGTTACCTGAGGGTCATCTCTCACTACGACGCGGACGGTTTGGCCGCAGCGGCTATCATGGTCGGGGCGCTCACCCGAAGCAAGAAGCAGTTCCATCTCACCATCAGCAAGAGCCTGGACAAGGACATCATCGATGGCATCGCCAAGGAGGGGAACGAGGCGATACTGTTCCTCGACATGGGCTCTGGCCAGATAGACGCGCTCGAGGCTCTGGAGGCGAAGCTCGTGGCCCTGGACCACCACAAGCCCATAAGGAAATCGCGGAAGGTCGTCCAGGCGAACCCGCATTTCTTCGGCATGGATGGCATGACCGAGGCGTGCGCGTCGACGGTCTCGCTCCTCTTGGCCGTCACGATGGACCCGTGCAACTGGGACCTATCACCGATATGCATAGCCGGGATAATCGGTGACAGGCAGCACATGGGCGGCATGAAGGGCGTCAACCAGCAGATACTGGACTATGCCAAGGAGAAGGGATTCATCGAGGTCCAGAGAGGCCTGAGCTTGAAAGGTGCGACCATCTCGGACGCCATTGCGGATTCTGTGGACCCTTACTTCGTCGGGCTGTCCGGGCGGAAGGACAACGTGCTCGCGTTCCTGGAGTCGATACACCTCAATCCGAACACGGCCATGGGTGCGCTGGACGAGGTCTTCAGGAGGAAGCTCACATCCATGCTCTCGCTCAGGCTCATGGGGCAGGGATGCAGGCCGGAGACGGTCGAGGAGCTCGTGACGGATGTGCACTGGATCCCGTCCCTGAGCCTGACTGCGGCGGACCTCGCAGACCTGCTCAACGCGTGCGGCAGGATGGACCACGAGGGCCTGGGCATCGCTCTCTGCATGGGCGACAACGAGTCCATTGCGAGAGCGGGAGAGCTAAGGAGAGAGTACAACAACAAGATCCTGCAGCGCCTCCTGAGCATCGAAACTGACGGTGTCAAACACAAGGACCACATACAATACTTCACCGCGGAGGATCCGTCACTTGCAGGTGCCCAGTGCGGCCTCGCGATGCAATACATACTTGACCAGTCGAAGCCAACGCTCGCATTCTCGCATGT
>JALHSX010000036.1 GCA_022865445.1 Thermoplasmata archaeon
ACTCAGTGGCGAAATGGTAAGCATGTCCGAGAACAAGGAATTCGCAGTGCTCGTTGGGAAGGCTTTCCTGCACGAGATCGAGGCGAGTCACAAGGAGGCAGCCATCGCTTTCGGGCGCGCGTTTCTGCTCGCTCTGGGGATGAAGGGGCCCGAGCAGATCCAGAACAGGCTGTCCGCAATGGGAAGGCCTTGCAGGGAGCACTTAGTTTTGGCAGAGGATTGAGCAGGCTCCGAAGCATACACATCACGATGGGAGCAGGGTGTGCCCTCCACGCCGTAGACTACTCTTCAGAAGCGTCGGCGTGAACAGGGCGGTCATCAGGCCCATGAAGATGACGACCGAATAGATCTCTGAATTGATGATATGTGTTGAGAGACCGTAATACGCGATGATGAAGGCTATCTCCAGCCTGGGAGCCATCCCTATGCCCACGGAGAAGGAATCCCACCACGACATGCCTGTGAGCTTCGCCGGAATTCCGCATCCGACGACTTTGGTGAGCACAGCAACGGCAGTCAACAACACTCCGAACCCGATTGCGTTCCACATCTCTTTCAGGTCGACAACGACTCCCAAAGAAACGAAGAATATCGGAACAAAGAGCGCTTCAAGATACTGCGTTCCTTTCCTGAAACCGTCCTTGAGAGTGGAGCTGGACATGATGGTTCCGGCGACGAACGCCCCGACTATCGCCGATATGCCGATGGTCTCGGCAACGGTCGCGTAGAGGAACACGATCGCCAAAGCCAACACGAAGCCGCTCATGGGCAGTTTCCTTCGATAGCCAGATATCTGGACATTGAATATCAACGGCACGAGGAACCTGGAGCCGACCCACGCCCCGACCACTATGAACATGACAGCTCCCACGACTAGGAGGCCCAGCTCCGAGGAATCAAGACCTGTCCCGCTCGATATGCCTTTGGATATGCCCAGCACAATCATCCCAAGGATGTCGTCCACAACGGCTGCGCCGACTATGGCATAGGCCACGGGCGTCCCGATGATGCCCAGCTCCGAGAGGACGCTCGCAGTGACAGCGACGCTCGTTGCGACCAAGGTGGCGCCGATGAACACTGCGTCGGAGCCGAATCCCATGGCAACGGCAAGGTAGTAACCTGCGATCCAGGGGAGGACCACGCCACCGGCCGCAATCGATATTGATCTCTTCGTGTAGACCTCTCTCAACTCGCACTCTAGCCCGATCATGAACAACAGGATGATGGACCCGAGCTGAGCGAGCATGAGCACGACTTCAGGAAGCCCTGAAATCGCGTCAGTGGGCAAGCCAGTGACAGGATCCAGTATCCTCGGCGCTTTGATTATGTTGAGGAGGCTCGGGCCTATGACCACGCCGACCAAGATATAGCCGATCACCTTCGGTTGGCCGAAGCGCGCGAACAGGAAACTAGAGAACAACGAGACCACTAGCAGGAAGGTCAGCTCGAACCAGACCTCGGACAGCAGCTGGTCAAGCAGCGAGGACAACGAGAGTACCATGGATGCTCGTCACGCGCATGCATCCTACGGATTTATCCCTTTTGAGGGTCCTCAGAGGCTGTGTGCCACTCCCTTGAGGAGCCAGAAATCGATGAGCTTGCCGGAGTTCGTGGTGAGCATCCCGTTGACGAAATCCCTGGGGATCCCTTCCAAGCATGCTCCGAACTCGATGCTCCAATTGCCCCAATCCCTTCCGACCAGCTTCCCCAGCGCGGGAATGTTGGGGGATATCGACAGGGCAAGCGTGAATCTCTGTTGAAGATCGCCCACAGCCCCGAGCAACCTCACCATCTTCGGCATGCCGACCGTGAAGAGCACTTCGAAGCTCAGGAACATCCCTGAGAAGAACGACCTAGGGAATGGCGGATACGCTATCGGCGTGCTCGCCCGGCCGAGGTTCACCACGAAGGTCGCGAACGAGTGTATGAGCCATCTCAACAGGTCCACGATCGCCTCGCCAGTCACGATGAACGAAGCTCTGAATCCGATGCCGGCCGCTCCTGAAGCGTCGCTGAGGACGACCTCTATGAAGAAGATCACGTCGTGGATGATCTCGCTCACGAGCGCGAGCATGTTCTCTATGAAGTTGTTGAGCACCCGCTTGGCGAAAAGTGTGACGAAGTCCAGGGAAGCTGAGACCTCCTGGAGCTGCGTCTCGATGAACGCTTCCTTGAAGGCCTCGAACAGGGCTTTGGCTATGAAGTCCGATGTGGCAAGCAGCACGGGGACTCCGTTGGAGTTCCCCCTGCTCCCCTCCTTGAATACCCACCTAGGGCCTCCGTCCCAGCTCCTCTGATTGGTCCGTTCGTCATTCCCATTGTCTCGCAGCATCGGCGTGATATCGACAGTGGCTCCCGCGGCGTCTAGAAGTGCCACCGCATCGCCGTCGTTGAATGGGTCCCCCGGCTCGCCGTTGTCAATCGATGTCTCTGGGAATGTGAACACCATCAGACCGTTGCCCGGAATCGTGCCGTCGATCCTCATAGCGCTGTTCTTCCCGTGCACCGTCGTTATCATCCAACCGTCTATGCACCTCGGCTTTGCCAAGGGATTGTAGAGCTCGACCCATTCTCTTCCCGAATCCTCACCGAGAGGGTTTGACTCGAACTCGTTCACGACAACATCGGTTGGGAACGGAGGCGAGTACTTCAGCTGGATCCCCGCCTCTATCGATGCGGACAATCCAAGGACCGGGATCGGAATGTTCGATAGGAACGCGCCCACTCCCGGCATGTCCGCAGTACTGACCCCGACGAGCTCGTAGGGTTCGACCTCGGGCATCACCACATCCATCGCCCATGTCTTTCCGGTGCAGTGGATCTCCACGAACCTTCTCAAGATGTGCATCAGAGGGTCGACCATGACTTCGACGACAGCGTTCCTCAAAGAAATCGTGCCGTTCGCAAGTATGTCATAGCTTCCATCGCTGAGCCTGGCTATCCTGATTCCGAAGGTTATTCCAGGACCTAGCCGGTCAGTACACACCATCACTCTCAGGAGGTCGCTCCCGTGCTTGTAGATGAGATCCGGGATGTCCGTCTGGACGATTATGGTGAAGCCATGCCATGAGACCCGAAATTCGACCCTGCCGTAGAGGTCGATGATGAATTTGACGGCCTTCGCGAGCGCGGAGTCGGCGATCTTCTGGATGTACTCCTGCAGGGTCTCAACCATCGTTTGAAGGGCTGATGAGATCACCTTGATCACTTTGGTGGCAAAGCTCGCCAGAACCTCGAAGGCATGAGTGACGAACCTGTAGATCCGCTCGAGGCCGTCCTTCACCCAGCCGAAGACAGGTTCCAGCTTGTCCCATACCTTGTCCAGGAACTTCTGAGCGACCGCAAGCCCGTCCTTGAGGGCCGTGTTCGAAGGATTGTACTCGACACCCTGCAGAGGCCATGCAGAGTGGACCACGATAGGTAGTGAGAGCTCGATTCGGGCGCTCGTCCTGGACTCGGTCGCATGTTTGCCCAGGATCGACTGGAAGGCGAGATTGGATGAAGACAGTCTCAGATTCAGCAGGCCCAGAACGGATACCGTCCATTGCGTCGAGTACGGGCACGCGCTGATGTTCGATATCGATGTCATATGGACGTTCGGATACTCGTCCTTGCCTCGGTCGAAATTCCAAGGTCTTTTGATCTGGACCAAGAGATCGTCGGTCGGGAAGAGCTTCTCCAGCGAGGTGTATCCGAGGACGGGATCGAATGGGACTACTCGTAGAGAGGGCATGCCGCCCTCGACCGATACAGCGAGAGTCTCGTTCAGGATTCTTCCATTCTTAAGAGCGGAACTCCGCTCGCCGTCCCAGAACTCGAACGGCTGGTCGATATCGAGATAGACCGAACGCTTGTAGCCGCTTACCTCCCTCTGTCGCAGAACCTCCTTGGAGAACGCCGTGAGGACCTTCTCAAGCATCTCCGCGATTCCTGGCATCCCCTCGGCTCCGCGGCATATCATCGATGCGACCGAGTCGACAACGGGCCCGCAGAATCCGCCTTCCGACGTCATCACGGACTGATCCACAAGGATCGCAATCCGTTCCAACTGTTTCTTGGAGAGCGACTCGAGAGCGCACGAAATGGACGAGCCGAGCCCCCAGGATGCATCGAACTCTACATCGTTCCTCACAATTGCAGCAAGCTGCTGCTCGACCGGGACGCCGAGGTTCGGAATGTATGAATATCGGGCGGAGGACAGGATTGATGTCGCTACGTCCCCGTAGACGGATCCCTTCATTCCAGCGATGTCGACGATCTGTGTGCCCTTGGACGAGAGGAACTCACCCAACTGATGCGAGAGCTCGTACTGCGAGCTGAAGAAAGGCAGATTCCTCCCGATCTTGGAGATGGCGACAGGATCTATGCTCAGCTTGACAGCGCCTGCCCCCAGCGAGAGCGAGTCGAACAGGTCTGAATCGTCAGTGGGATCCACTGCGAGATCAGGCAGCTCAAGCTCAGCCACACCCGCCAGGTCAAAAGCCAGCCTGGAGATGCTGTCCGTCACGAGCGTCCTGAACTTCGTCTGACATCCTTTGAAAGCGGGGTAGAAGTCCCTCCAGGAATCTGACGACAGGATGTCGTACTGAGGGACGTCGACTGGAGCCGTGATGTTGCCGACCCAGACTGGATACAGGTCGCCTGCAGCATCTTCTACATAGTACTGTTTCTCCCCGATAGGAAGGGTGAAATCGCTATGTGATGAGAAAAGCTCTGAGTAGGTCGTCACATTGGCGCCCGCAGCGCTAAGCACCTTCGATATCCAAGTGACGACCGCCATCTTCGCCTTATCCTCGCCCGTGAAGAAGGCCGCGACGGACTCTAGCGTGCTTCGAAAATCGTCTAGCATCCCCTTTGCGCTGTCCAAAGCGCCCAGCCATCCCATGTAGTCCATGAACTTGAGAGCAAGCTGGTCGGCGATTCCGAAAACCGCTTCTGCAACTATCATGCGCGAGTCCAGCCTAGGCTGGCTCTTCCCCAGGAACCACAGGAACAGCTCCGCAGGATCCAGGTTCCGGCCACTCGAGCCCATGACCGCGGCGATTCCCAGTCCATTGCCTCCGCATAGGCTCTCGACCCCAGAAGCGAAGCCTGCGTCAACTGACTTGAAGAGTCTTGCCTGTTCGAGCAGGAGCCCGACAGACACTGCCTTGTAGACATCCTGTTCGGAAAGGATATCGGAGGTGTTCAGGCCCGTGTATGTTGGCTTCCCATAACCCTCGAGCACTCTAAGCTCGCAAAGGGTGCTCAGCATGTAGCCCACAATCCGACCGAGGTCTGAGAGTTCACCATCAGATGCGGACTCGAACGCCCTGAGCTTCGACTCGAGGAAGGGAAGTGCGGAGATGATCGGCCTCTGGAACGAAGTCTGCTTCACGATTTGCACATCATCATTCGCGACCTTGACCGAGAAGTTGCCTAATGCGATGTAATAGGGATTCACGGACCGCTCCGAGAGCATCTCGACAGAGGGGGGAGGGAGCTTCGAGTATGCCATTTGGATCCCGTCGATCTGGACTGTCCCAGGCTTGACACTATCGGAGGAGACCAAGTCGATAGTTTTCTTCTCGATGAAGAAGAGGCCACCTGTCCAATTGGATACACCGAGCGTGAACTTGCCATCCGTACGCGGGAATGATGAAGAGATGTAGTAGGAGATCTCGTTCGAGAAAGCTTCCGATATAGCCGTCTCGTTCACTGGAAACGCTTGCCAGCTCGACAGGACTTCCTGAGCCCTTGATGCTCCGCAGAGCTCGAGCTCTTGGACGACCCCTCCTATGGCACCCTCCATCGCCTCAAGCAACCTGTCCCTCCTGTCAGCCTTGACCTGATCGAGCTGCTGTTTTGCAAGGTAGGTGCCGGTCACGGCGGAAGCAGTCAGAAGCACCACCGCAATTACGGCAAAGGATACCTGCCCGCTTCGGTCGCTTCGCATGGCGGACGGCTTGACTATTCGTCTCCCGGACAAAACGGTTCTTCCGATCATGACTGTCCCGATTGGCCGGACCTGTTGTGAGGTGTAAAGCGTTGCACTTACATGCAGCCTACATCGGACCGCCCATCTGCAATTCTCGGTCCCTGTCACGATTAAATATGAAAGAAGCGATACAAGTACTTGGATGGGATGCCTTGGAGACTGAGAAGACTCTCCTGCCGATATTCGTCGCCTTTCTGGTGGCCAAGCTCGGCGGCGAGATCATGGAAAGGATGAGGCTACCCGCCGTCACCGGTGAGCTGATTGCCGGCGTCATGCTAGGACCGACCTTGCTGAACCTGATAACCTCCGAGGACAACTTCTTCGATGTCCTGGCTCAACTGGGTGCGACCTTCCTGCTATTCTCCGTCGGCATGGAGACCAAGATCTCGGAACTAAAGAAAGTCGGCTTGACAGCGACGAGCGTGGCATTGTTGGGAGTGGTGGCGCCCTTCATCCTCGGCTACTACGTCTCGATCTTCCTGTTCGCATCATCCATCGAGGCGATGTTCGTGGCCACGGCGTTGGTCGCGACGAGCGTAGGGATCACGGCCAGGGTGCTCGACGATATGGGCATGATGAACTCCCTTGAGGCGAAGATCATCTTGGGAGCTGCTGTCATCGATGACATTCTCGGGATGATCGTGCTCACCCTTGTCAGCGGCGTGGCCGTCGGAGATCTGACCATCCTCAAGGTCGCGATAGTCGTCGCAGAGGCGGTCTGCTTCGTCGCAATCGTCACAATAATCGGGACCCGCGTCGTGAAGTACGCTTCCGGAAAGCGGGATGTCAAATTCGATAAGACCGTCAACGGTTCTTGGGCCATACATTACACCACTCGCGCGTTCAAGAGAGACAGCTGGTTTGACAAGCTGAAACAGCGGCAAGCACCATTCGTGATAATCCTCATAGTGATATTCGGCCTCTCGGCCCTGGCATCTTTTGTCGGTCTCGCGGCGATAATCGGGGCTTTCTTCGCGGGCCTGATCTTCTCGGACACCAAAGAAACCTATGAGCTCGAGCAGAAGTTCGAGCCCCTCAACGTGCTGCTCGTACCATTCTTCTTCGTCGTCATGGGCGCGAGAGTGGACTTAGCGAATTTCTCCACCGTGATCCCTCTGGCCATAATCATCACTATCGTGGCGATTCTTGGCAAGCTCATAGGCTGCTCGTTGGGAGCGGCGCAGCGCGGAGAGAGGACCGCGATGATAGTGGGTGCTGGAATGGTCCCGAGGGGTGAGGTGGGAATCGTCGTAGCCATGATAGGTCTGAACATGGGAACGATAGGACAGGTGGCTTACTCCGTGATCGTCCTGATGTCGATTGCAACGACTCTTTACGCTCCTTTCCTGCTGAGGACCGTGATCAAGGCCGAGTCCAAGAACAAGCGCGGATCGGGACATTTCACTCCTGGCTTTCGCCCATGATCCTCAGGAAATCCTCCAAATGCTTTGAGAGGGCTTCATTGTCCGTGTAGCCACAGGCAGAGAGATCGGCAGCCGCGAGCAACGCTGTCTTCCCGTCGCTGATGACATCGGTGGCGATCAGCGCTTTCCTTCTGATGACTCTCACGCCTCTTGGAGCTTTTACGAACGGGACCGTTATCACGGTCATGCTCACCCCTCTGGAGATGGCGTTGGAGATCTTCTTTCCGAATCTTGTTCGCATCTGCGATATGAGGGGCGAGGACATCACGAAGCTGCTCTCTGACTTGTCGAGCATCTCACCGATCTTGTCGAGCACGCGTTCCTTGCCCATGATCGTGTAGACCAGTTGTGGGACTCCTCGCTCAGAAAGCAGGTTTTTCAGAGCGGACACCTTGCCGAACGACTCCTCGACTTGCGCTACTAGTCTCTTTGACAGCTCGGACGGGTCCACGGGCGAGAATGAACGAGGTCTTCCCTGCAACTTCCTCGCGAACCCTTTCTGCTCGAGATTCCGCATCACCTTGTAGGAAGATGTTCGCGGTATCTGTGCGACCTCAGCTACAAGATTTGCAGACCCTGTCCCCAATGCCACGAGAGCGACATATGTCCTGGACTCATACTCAGAGAGCCCCAATCTTGAGAACGTGCTGGCTACCTTCAGATACTCCTTCATGAGCTCGTCGTAGTCCCTGCCAAGGGACGCTACTGCCTTCTTCAAGTCCATTTGTAGCCGAATAAGCTACATAACATTTAAATGATTCCCTGCGGATTGTGCTATGGGATGCGGTTCCATGCTAACTAGAAAGAGCGCTATACCGCCCGGGTTGCCGAAGACAACAGAGAGCCTGTGCCCTGAGTGTCTTATGATTATTCCGGCGACACTGCGGGAGGACAATGGCAAGGTCTTGATGGAGAAGTCTTGCCCGAAGCACGGCGACTTCAGGGACGTTGTCTGGTCCGACGCGGAGATGTACAAGAGAGTCGAGAAGTGGGCCAAGGATGGAATCGGCGTCGAGAACCCAGCTATACCAAAAGCCAAGCAATGCCCCTTCGATTGCGGTCTATGCGACCTGCACCTGAGCCACACGGGGCTGGCCAACGTCGACCTTACCAACAGATGCAACCTCAAGTGCCCGATTTGTTTCGCTAACGCGAACTCTGCGGGGTATGTGTTCGAGCCCGACTACGACACAATCGTCAAGATGCTCAAGGTGCTTCGATCTCAGAGACCGGTTCCCACGCCAGCGGTCCAGTTCTCGGGCGGCGAGCCTACGATCCACCCGAGATTCTTGGACATCATAAAGGCCGCGAAGGAACTTGGGTTCGCCCAGGTCCAGGTCGCGACGAACGGGATCAAATTCGCTGAGAGCATCGATTTCTGCCAGAAGGCCAGCGACGCGGGACTCAACACTGTGTATCTCCAGTTCGACGGTCTGAGATCCGAGATCTACAAGCGTGCGAGGGGTGTGGACCTGCTCAAGACCAAGAAGAAGGTCATCGAGAACTTCAGGAAGGTTGAGCACCATTCGTCCATCGTATTTGTCCCGACAATCGTGAAGGGCCTCAATGACGATCAGGTATGGCCTATACTCCACTACGCGCTCGAGAACATGGACGTCGTCAGGGGCGTGAACTTCCAGCCAGTCGCATTCACTGGAAGGATAGACAAGGACGAGCTGGAGAAGGGGAGATACACGCTGCCTGATCTGGCGAAGGACATGGAGAGACAATCGAACGGCAAGATCAGGATGATGGATTGGTACCCCGTCCCCGCCGTGGCAGCTATATCTGAGCTCTGGATGGCGCTGTACGGCGGCGCGAAGGTCACACTCACCACGCATGTGCACTGTGGCATCGCGACCTACATGTTCGTCAAGGACGCCGACAACATCATTCCTGTCACAAGGTTCGTGGATGTCGAGCCCCTGTTCGATGAACTCTACCAGCTCGCTCAGAGTGCCGGGGGCAAGAAGATCAAGGCGCTCTCGAAGGTCAAGGCGTTCAGCTTGTTGAGGAAGTACCTGAAGAAGGACGAACTTCCGGATGGGATGAGCTCCACACAGTTCCTGAAAGCTCTCAGGGGCGTTCTCTCAGAGGAGACCAAGAGCGAGCTGGCCAGCTTCAGCTGGCAGATGATGTACGTAGGGGCGATGCATTTCATGGACTCTTACAACTACGACATAGAACGAGTCAAGAGATGCATGATACACTACACGACGCCGGACGGCAAGATCATCCCGTTCTGCGCCTACAACTCCGGTCCCGTCTACAGGACGGAGGTGGAGAAGAAGTTCTCGGTGCCGCTGGCCGAGTGGAGAAAGAAGCACGGCAATGAGTACACGTGAGTTGATCCTCATGGGAAAGGAATTGGACGAGTTCGATGTCGATGTCACGAAGTGCATGCACTGCGGTGCCTGCGTCGGTTCGTGCCCTGTGAATGCCATCTACCTCAACGAGGTGGTGCTGGAGTTCAATGACGACTGCACGATGTGCAAGCGGTGCATCAAGGTCTGCCCTGTCGGGGCGATCAAGCTGGCCGGGGGGATGTAGATGGCAGAATACGATGTTGTCGTCGTCGGCGCTGGACCTGCTGGCTCCATGACCGCCAAATGGGCTGCCAAGGGCGGTGCGCGGGTATTGATGGTAGAGAAGAGGCAGGAAATAGGCTCGCCGGTCAGATGCGGCGAGGGGATATCGAGATCGTGGTTGGACTCGGTGGGCATCACTCTGGATGCGAAGAGTGTGGCGCGCCAGGTCAAGGGGGCCAAGATCGTTGCCCCAAACGGTTCGTCGTTCTACCTCTCCTAGAAGATGGCTGGCAACGAGGTCGGCATCGTACTTGAGAGAGTCTTCTTCGACAAGCTCCTCGCAAGGGATGCTGTGAAGGCCGGAGCGGACCTGATGTTGAAGACCTCAGCGGTCAAACTGCTGAAGACGGGCGACAAGGTGACCGGAGTCACGATCAAGTCCTGGGGCGAGACGAAGGACATCAAGTGTGGCTGTGTCGTCGGCGCGGACGGGTACGAGTCACAGGTCGGCAGGTGGGCTGGCATCAACACCAATCTGGCGCCAAGAGACATCACAAGCTGCTTCCAATACAGGTTGACGAACATCAACCACGAAGCGGACTACTGCGAATTCGTACTTGGGAGCAAGGCTCCCGGCGGGTACATCTGGATCTTCCCAAAGAGTGAAGATACTGCCAACGTCGGAATCGGGATGCAGCTCACGAAGCTGAAGGACCCCGCTGACGTGAAGAAGTATCTGGACAAGTACATCCAGAACGACCCGCGGCTGAAGAAAGGCAGGCCCCTCGAGCTGGTCAGCGGCGCGGTCTCGATATGCGCACCCATCGACAAGACGACCGGGAGCGGGATACTCCTGGTGGGGGACGCGGCCAGACAGATAGACCCGATAACCGGTGGGGGAATATCGAACAGCTGCAAGGCGGCCAAGGTGGCAGGCGAGGTGCTCGCGAGGGCGACGAGAGAGAAGGACTTCAGCGAGAGGTCCCTCCAGAGGTATGAGAAAGGCTGGA
>JALHSX010000236.1 GCA_022865445.1 Thermoplasmata archaeon
GACCTGCCCGCTGTGTCCTGCTGCCGTGAGGCTCGCGCACAGGCTCGCGATAGAGAGCGACATGATCTGGGCGGACATGGTCGAATCCACCGAGTTCGTCCCGCTTGCGCAGAAGTACTCCGTGACCGGCGTCCCGAAGATAGTGATCAACGAGAAGTTCGAGTTCAACGGGGCGGTGCCAGAGGATCTTTTCGTGATGCATGTTATGCACGCGCTCTCGCATGTGGAGCCGCTGCAGCCAAGATAGACGAGTCGCAAGAAGGCGGTGAGATATGAGCCCGACGAGAGCGTCGAAGAAGAAGTTGGACGAAATACAGAAGGTCCTCTCTGGACTCAGAGGGGTCAAGTACACTTTCTACCTGACCAGACAGATGAGAGCGGGTCTTAGGAAGATCGAGAAGAAGTACCCGTCCCTCGGTCCGCTGACGGTCCAGAACGAGGGCGTGCTCCAGTGCCTCAAACGCCAGAATGTCGTGTGCATCGTCAAGGACAAGACCTTCAGAGGACCTCCACATCCGACCGTCGTGCTCGTCGATGGAGAGGGGAGAGTCATCGGCAGGGAGGTCCTTCGCGGGGAGAAGGTGAAGAAGGGTCCCGGGAGCAAGACCGTCTTCCTCGGGAAAGACTTCGTGATATTCTATGGAAAGGGGTCTGGCAAGGGAGCGAGGTTCGTGCTTCCGCCTGTCTCGTTCAAGGAGGTCGAGAATATCCATGGTACGACGCGTGTCATCTCTTCCAGCCCTTCGACGGCAGGAGACCTCTTCCTCAGGGAGAGCGCTGGGCTCGATGACGACCCAAAGCTCGCGTCGATACTGATCGGATTCAATCTCCCCTAGCATATAGCGCCGTTATCGGGAGCGACCGTTGGTTTTTCGGATGCGCCTGTCGAAAGGCGTATTTGCGGAATTGTGGCTTTTCAACCTGCTGATGCGAATCGGACATCCGTTCCAATCCGGAGGCCATGCATTCGAAGAACCTTTCAAAACATGATTGAAGAATCGCAGCCCTTCCACCGATAAAGCCTAGTTGAGAGGCAACCTTTAAATTCAATCTTGGCATCCACTTTTCCAATCATCCTGCCCGGGGAGTCTTCTCGGCAGGCATGGATTAGACAATGGTGTTAGAATGGCAGGCAAAGCAAATCCGTTTGAGGAAATGAAAAAGATGGTCGACAAGGCGGGGAAGACCCTGGGTCTCGATCAGGGAATGATCGACGTCCTGATGAGCCCGAAGAGGGAACTCACGGTCAACTTCCCGGTCAAGATGGATAACGGAACGCTCAAGGTCTTCACTGGATACAGAGTCCAGCACAATGAAGCCCGTGGCCCGTACAAGGGCGGCATCAGATACCACCCGCAGGTGGACATCGATGAGGTCAGGGCTCTCTCGTCCTGGATGACCTGGAAGACCGCGACTGTGGACATCCCCTACGGTGGTGCGAAGGGAGGCATCATCTGCGACCCGAAGAAGATGTCAGTTGGCGAGATCGAGAGGATGACGCGCAGGTACGCGTCCGAGATATCGATCATCATCGGCCCGGAGAAGGACATCCCGGCACCTGACGTCAACACTGGTGGCAGAGAGATGGCTTGGATCATGGACACTTACAGCATGATGAAGGGCTACGCAGTCCCAGGCGTCATCACGGGAAAGCCAAGGGAGCTGGGCGGCTCGCTGGGCAGACCTGAGGCGACATCGAGGGGCTTAGTCTTCACCGTCAGAGAGGCCGCGAAGAAGATTGGCATGAACCTGAA
>JALHSX010000237.1 GCA_022865445.1 Thermoplasmata archaeon
GAAATCCAGAACGACACCTGAATCGGAGAGAATCAGATCATGCGAGGCGTTACGGTATCCTGAGGCATTGACTGAGAGAGTGTAGGTCCCCGCAACCAAGTTGGCGAATGCGTAGTAACCCGACGCACTAGTCGTCACCTCCGCCTGCGCTGCTCCGGCTCTGATCAGCTTGACCGTTGCTCCGCCAAGTGCTGCCAGAGTCGCTTGGTCGAGCACGTATCCTGAGACACCCCCAGTCTGCAAAGCCTGCGTGGAATCGACTCTCGTTTCCACATGTGGTGTTGATGACGAACAGTCGGAGACTGAGCACAAGGCCACAGCCACTATTGAAAAAGAGGCCACAAAGCACAGAATCGAGAGAACGTGCCATCTCATGGCTTTGAATTTGGTTTCGACGCGGTCGACCACACGATCACACTCCACTCTAAGACGAACAGGTCTGGACTAAGCACCTGCCATTTCCATCATGCTTCGCTGAAGCGGTTTTCAATTTGCACATCGAGACCCTCAGTATTTAAGGATATTCTCCTTTTCCAGGAGACTAGTGCGAAAGAGTTTGAACATGAGAGAGCGAGCGCTGAGATAGAACGGCCAGATTCGCAGCGATCTGAACAGATGCGTCAGTTCTTCACCGGCAAGGAAGAAGTCCGATGGTTGGAGGCTAATTGGATTCTTGTTTGAACACGAGAGAATTCAATTGAGACCAAACCGCATTCTCTTTCTCCGTGTAAGTCCGAGCCTATGATCACAGGAGAAAGTCGATTGGTATACTCCGTCGTCGAGCGCTGTATTCAACTTCTCAGGGAAGGCTTAATTTGCTTTCGCCGGATATCGGGTCAGTATCTCAAGGGGGGAGTCGGTTGAGGTTCGGAGTGTCGAAGTGTCTCGTATGCGTTGCGATTGCGGCTTTGTTCGTCATACCTGCCGGGGTTTTCGGCGGGCCTCCATCGACCAAGGCCTCTGCCGAAAAGGATTGGACGCTCATTATCTACTGGGACACAGACAACAGCCTTGAGTTCGTGAATGAGTTCGCGATCACCACATGGGAGTTGTCCCTTCCTTCCAACGCTCAAGTGAACATCGTCGCACTCATCGACATTCTGTCGGCCGATGGAACATGGATATACGACATCGTGGATGGCAAGAGGCACTTGCTGGAGAAATGGGATGAAATGAACATGGCCGACCCTGCCACGTTGGAGATGTTCGTTGAATATTCCATGGCCAAGTTCCCGTCCGAGAAGACGATGCTCGTGCTCCAGGACCACGGGTACAGCTGGAGGGGCTTGTGCAAGGACGAGACCAACGGTTATGATCTCATGTCCTTTGACGCTGTCGGCAACGCCCTCAGGAACGCCAAGATCGCCACGGGCAGGGGAATCGATGTACTTGCCCTTGACGCGTGCAATATGGCAAGTATCGAAGCATTCTACGAGCTCAGAGACGCTGCCAGCTTCGTGGTCGGTTCGGAGACTACGATGTCAGACGACGGGTTGCCCTACAAGATGCTCATCTCAAATCTGGTGGCGAACCCTGCTCTTGGCCCGGCGGACCTCGCGACCAATCTGGTCCACGAATACGTGTTGTACTATAGCTCAAAGCGGGACTACGAGCACCAGTTCAAGTGCAACCAGGACTTCGCAACGATGTCTGCGTTCGATATGACGAAGATGGGCGCAGTCGGACAGGCGTTCACGGAGTTCACATGGGTCTTCGAGCCAATCATACCAGACCACAGGAAGGAGATCGAGCGGGCCAGAGGCTACGCCCTGATAGGCACCTGGAACAACATGGCAGGGTGGGAATGGAATCCTGACCTGGTCACATTCCTCGAGGGGCTCAGAGCGATTGAAGGCCACCCTGAGCTCGCGACTGCGATTGACGAGTTCGAGATGGCTTTCGATGCGGCGTGTATTGCCGAAAATCACAGCAGGAAGTACCACGACACAGTGCATGGGTTGCACTTCTGGTTCCCGTCGTCCCTATCCATGTACAACTCGAACGGCTACACCTGGGCGAAGCAGTTCGTGTACCACGACATAGGACTCGACCTGGTTGCCGAGTCGTCCTGGCGCGACTGCCTGATGACCTACTTCTCGTCTTGAGCGCACGGTGATCGGCGATAGACCCCTGTGCGGAGA
>JALHSX010000238.1 GCA_022865445.1 Thermoplasmata archaeon
AGAGCATGATCCAGCTATCGTCCACGCCCTTCTGCATCTCCGATATCTCCGGCTCGGTCAGATGCTGGAACCTCCCCTGGACTTTCAGGTATTCGACCAGTGGCAACCCCTTGCCCTTCCGCGTGATGCGCACTTTGCCATCCTCGACCTCGTACAGCGGGAACACCCTGGTGTCGACCGCCAGCCTCGCGATCTCGACGCTGAGGGACGGATTCGTTCTCCAGCCAGGTGGGCATGGCGAGAGCGCATGGATGAACCTGAAACCCTTGATGCTCTTGGCTTTCTCGACCTTCTTGATGAAATCCTCGGGGAAGGCGGGGGAGACCGTCGCTGCGTAAGGTATCCTATGCGCCTGCATGATGGCCATTATATCCTTCTTGGTCTCGTGCTTGAAGCCGTGGGAGCTCCCCACAGGCGTGGTCGTCGTCCAGGCGCCCCAAGGGGTGGAGCCGCTCCTCTGGATGCCCGTGTTCATGTAGGCCTCGTTATCGTACATGACGTATATCGCGTCAGTGCGCCTCTCCGCCGCGCCTGACAACGCCTGGAGGCCGATGTCCACGGTTCCTCCGTCTCCCGCGACGCCAACGACCGTCACATCTTTGACCCCATTGACATCCAGTGCGGCCCTCAGACCGGATATCGCGGCGCCCGTCGCTTCGAACGCGGTGTAGAGCAGAGGGATCTTGAGACAGTTGCTCGGCCAGTACCCTGGCATCACAGCCCAGCAGCAAGCGGGGATCGAGACGATTGTCCTTTCTCCCAAGCCCTTGAGAAGATAACGCATGACCAGATTGGCGCCGCATCCAGGGCATCCAGTGCTTCCAGGATACGTGAACTCGGCTTCGGGGATGGTCGTCTTTCCCATCAGCGCCACCTCCTGGGCAAGCCAGCAACGTCGACCCACTCGACCTCGTCCTCGGCGCCCCTCTTGGCAATGACCTGTATGTCCTCGAATATCCTCTCGAGGATCTTCGGGGTGATGTCTCTCCCGCCCAGGCCCGCAATGTAGTTCTTCATCACCGGTCGTTTCTGGCAGGAATACACTGAAGCCTTGACCTCCGTGAACATGGCTCCGGCAGCTCCGAATGTATAGCTCCTGTCGAGGACTGCGATGCCTTCGAGCTTGCTGGCCAATGATCTGATCTCATCGTGAGGGAATGGCCGGAAGGCGCGGATCCTGGCTAGTCCGACTCGCTTGCCGTTCGCCCTTAGGGCGTCCACTACATCCTTCGCGGTGGCAGCGACAGAGCCTGCGGTCACGAGGACCGTATCGGCGTCCTCGCATCTGTAGCGCTCGAGAAGTCCGCCGTGCTCCCTGCCGAAGACATGCTTGAACTCCTGCTCGACCCTGAGTATCCTGTCGTGAGCCTCCTTCATTGCGAGCATGGCCTTGTATCTGAATTCCATGTATTGGTCCGGCTTGACGAGCGAGCCGAACCCACATGCCTTCCCTACCTCGATCTTGAGGTCCGGAGAGTAGGACGGCAGGAAAGAGTCGACCAGCTCCTGTTCTGGGACATCGACCGGCTCGGATGTGTGCGACAGAATGAATGCATCCTCGATTATCATCGCGGGGAGCATCACACCCGTGCTCTCGCAGATCTTGTACGCCATTATGATGGTGTCCAGAACTTCCTGATTGCTCTGGCAGAAGAACTGAAGCCAGCCTGTGTCTCTCTGCGCGATCGAGTCCATGTGGTCCACCCATACGCTCCACGGAGGAGCCATGGCCCTGCTCACGTTCGTCATCACGATCGGCAGGCGCGCTCCGGACGCCCACATGAGCACCTCGTGCATCAGCGTCAGCCCGTGGGAGCTGGTCGCCGTGTAGGTCCTCGCCCCTGCGGTCTGGGCAGCGATGCAAGCCGCCATCGCGCTGTGCTCGCTCTCGACTGGGATGAACTTCGCCTTCAACTCGCCCGTGGCGACGAATTCCGCGAGCTTCTCAACTATGGATGTCTGAGGAGTGATGGGATAGGCGGCGATGACCTCCGCCCTCGCGAGCTTGGCGCCATAGGCAGAGGCGTAGTTGCCGGTCATGACCATCCTCATTGCTCACCCTCCTTGACCATTACTATGCACTTGGACGGGCACTCGGTTGCGCATATGCCGCACCCCTTGCAGTACTGATAGTCTATCTCCGGAACGCCGTCCACCAGCTTGATAGACACATCTGGACAGAACTTCCAACAGATCGTGCATTTCTTGCACTTCTCTCTGTCCACGACCGGCCTCATGACCCGCCACAGGCCTGTGATATTCACAGTGCTCGGAGTGTCTGATATGGGCGTCAATGGGATTTCCTCGAAGCTCTTTGTCATACTCGCCCCTCCGAGGTCCTATCGTAGGCCTCCTTCGCCGCAGCCACATTCTCGTCCGCCTTTGCAGGGGCTATCTCGCGGATGCTTTCAAGTATCGAATCCAGCGTGACTGCATCGCACATTCTTGCGAAACCACCCATGATGGCGGTGTTCACAATGGGGGCCGTCTGGGAACCTATGCCATGGGATGCTGCGATCGCGGTCGCATCGATCACGAAATACTTGAACCGGGACGGGAGGTTCGAGAGTTTTCTGCCCTCGGGGTAGTTGATGAGCACGCGACCCGCGGGCTTCAGCCCCTCCAAAATGTCCACTCCCCTGACCAAGGAGTTGTCAAGCACTACGACATAGTCGGGTTCATAGATGCTGGACTTGATTCTGAT
>JALHSX010000239.1 GCA_022865445.1 Thermoplasmata archaeon
GATACGGACTCGAACGCGACAACAAGGGCACTGAAGAGCGCCACCATGACATACTTAGACCTCGTGTCCACGTTCTTCCTCGCCACGGAATCACTTGCCTTTCCGTAAAGGTTTGCAGAAACTTCAGGCATATCTGTGTCGGACAGCGTTTTGGAAAAGCGACATTCTATCACGGCAGATTGACATTAATCGGAGCACTTCGGGCAGTCTTGTGCACTATGTGACAGATTGAACGAAAGCTGCTTTTTGAAAATGCCACTGAATGCGCCCCACACCATGGTCTTCCATCCGTTTTCGAGTTTTACCCTGTCGGTACGAAACGGTAATATCCAGATTACTCGGTTCATGGGTCGTGGCAAAGGCATCTGCCCCAGGCAAGCTGATACTGTTCGGCGAGCACTTCGTCGTCTACGGACTTCCAGCGATTGCCACAGCGATCGAGGCCAGGACCGTCGCTGAGGTGAAGCGGGCCGGGAAGTTCTCGCTCCAGGATAATAGGCCGGAAACACCAGGATACAGAAATGCGAAGCGCGACCAGCAGTCCGATTCCATCCAGAGGATTCTCAGGGTCATGCGACTCGAGGGGGAGAAGGCCAGCATCGAGCTCGGAGGGAATTTGATCGCCGCAAGCGGTGTTGGGGCATCGGGGGCGAGCTGCGCCGCGATTGCGGCCGCTCTCAACGAGGAATTCACGCTCGGAAAAGGCATCGACGAGATCAACGATGTAGCGTACGAGGGGGAAAAAGGATACCACGGGGTGCCGAGCGGTATCGACAACTGCTGTTCCTCCTATGGAGGGTTCATCCTTTTCAGGAAGGATCTCAAGACGGGGAAGGGCATCGTCAGGCAGCTGCACTCAAAGGCAGTTCTATCAATTATCATCGGCAACACTGGCATCACCAGCAACACGACGAAGGTCGTCGAGGATGTCAAGAGAGAGAAGCAGAGAGATCCGGACAGATTCAGGAAGATGCTTGATGATTATTCCATGATCGTTGAGGAGGCGGAAACCGCCTTGGCCAAGGGGGAATTGAAGAAGATCGGACTCCTTATGAACAGGAACCATCTGCTTCTTGAGGAGATGGATGTCTCCTGTCCTGAACTGGAGGAGCTAGTCGATATCGCTTCTAGGAGCGGGGCGTTGGGGGCGAAGCTCACAGGAACTGGGAGGGGAGGGCTAATGATCGCCCTGGTCACCGATGAAACTAAGGGTAGGGTCGCATCTGCCATAGAGAAGGCAGGTTTCAGGTCCGAGATCACAAGAATAGGCGCTGAGGGTGTGAGGGTGGAACGATGAGTTACAGGAATTCCCTGACCAAGCTGAAGAACAGAGGCAAGCTCAATTAGCTCTCTTCGACCTTGGATGGACCAGGAAGGAAGAGCTTCGTAATGAAGTCGTTTCCGAGGGTTACGCCTAGATGCTGCGCAGAAAGCTTCTCCTTCTCCATCGCCTTTCCTTCCCTATGGTCTTTCTCGAGGTTTACGATAAGAATTCCTTCGTAAACCTTCCCTCGTGAAGAAGGTTGAGAAAAGCGACATTTCCTCAATGTTTATGTGCGCGCACGCGCATCATACTGTGCTCGAAAGGGCACGGGATGGGATCCATGTGCAGGTATAGCTACGTCAGCGGAGCGTGCGCCAACAAACATGTCGACAGCCTAGAGTGTATAGGCCACGACAAGTGCGAATTCTCAGGCATGAACATACTCGTGCTCAGGAAGCCAGGCAAGCCGATCGACGAATGCGGGCATGAGAAATGGCTCGGACTCTACTGCGAGAAGTACAAACGCTTCTTCTGCCCGGGACGGGAACACTGCGTCACGCCGGAGTCGTACCGCAAGCAGCTCATCATCCACCAGGAGCGGCTGATGCAGTTCAACGATGAGGGGTGACATTATGAAGTGCAGATTCGAGACCAAAGACAATCTGTGCACTGGCAAATACGCGGGCTATGCCTGCATAAAGAAGCAGTGTTCATCGTTGAGAGAAGCGCAGAAATGCGAGCACCACGAGCTCAGCGGTGACTACTGCAGAAAGTACGCGCGTTTCGGTTGTGTAGGCAAGGACAGCTGCCAGACACTATCGAACTACCTGGAAGCAGTGGCGGAAGAAGAGGAAGCCTAGGGTACTGGTTCGTACAGCTCCTTCTTGATCCTCGGGATCAAAGCCATCAAGACTGCAATCTCAGTCAGAGACGTTCTATCGATCATTCCGTCTGAGAGGTATCCGACCGACCCCATCTTGTGACCTATCTCCTCGATCTCGGTGATCTCGCTCATTGTGTCCCCGACGGTCCCGCCTTCGAGAACCGACCTGACGACCTTGGGGGGATACTCGAACCCGGGGCCGTGTCCGACCGTCATCTTGCCAGACGAGTCTATGACCGCACAGTACTGAATGTCCAAATGCTTGTTGAGGACGCTGTTGTAGAACAGACCCGCCTCGACACCCACGCCGAAATCCGCCCCGGTCTTCTCGATCGCGCTCTTGGCGCGCTCGATCGAGCCCTTGATGGTACGCTCTTCGCGCGGCTGCTTGCCAACGCTCTGGTTCGGCTCAATGCTAAGGACTTCCACGAGGCCGAACGCTTGAGTGAAGATGTTCCTTACGGCGTCGACCTTGACCCTGTTGGTCGAGCCGACAGCTACCTTCAAAGGCCTCATTAGCCGGCCGTCCTTGTCTATCTCTCCCTTAACGATTCTCGAGGAGCTTATGACCATTGTGTCGTCCGCTCGAACTTCCTTGATCGGGTAAACTTTGAGGGGTTTGAGGCCGTTCCTGCGCCTGAGTTCGTTTATCTGGTCCGCGTGCTCCTTCGTTTCGGGCGACACGACGATGGCATCGATGGTCTCAGAGGTGGCGGCAGTCCCCTTGATATCTGAAATCATGACTATGTTGAAGGGCTTGCCGTATCTCTCCAAGAACTTGATCAGGCTAGCCTTCCTCTGGAAGTATGGTGCTACGGGAACGGACTTGATGCTCTTCGCGAACTCGTCAGATGTTAGGCCGACCTCGACTGAGTCTCCAACCCTGAATGCAGTCTCGAACAGCAGCTCGTGACCCTTGTGGATAACGTTGAAAGTCCCGCCCACCGCAATCTTCATGCCTATCCCCCGAGGAAGACCAAAGCCATGGCCAGTATGAAGACAGCCACCATCATGCCATAGAAATACACTAGTTGCTTCTTCTTTGCCTTTAGCTTGGTCTTGTGATCGGTCTCGCATTTCTCGTCGCAGAACTTGTCCTTGTACAGGATCGCCTTGTCGCAGTTCTGGCAGTGTCTGTGTTGAGCGATACGTTCTACCAACCGGTCACCTCTTGTGACAAGTAGCTGCTGGGATTTATCGTTTCCCCACTCACCTTCTCA
>JALHSX010000240.1 GCA_022865445.1 Thermoplasmata archaeon
CGGAGCAACTGCTGCTGGCGGATGGCTCTACACTCGTCGATTATGGGGTCAGCTCAGCGGGCGAGAACTTGGGCGGCGGTTCCTATGCCGTGAAGACGGAGAAGGTATGACCATGAGCAGGAAGGCGAGCGTGGTGCAGGAGCAGGGGAAGAAGGCCGTCGCGGGAATCGACCTGAAGGCTATGTACAGGATCGACCCGAAAGAGATGGTCCCGGACATCACCGTGACCACGTACTCGAACCTGGCGTATGTCCAGGTCACCCCGAGGGACGTCTACATAGACTTCCTCGAGATGCCGGGGGTGAAGAAGGACGGGAAGACGCTGGTGAACGGTACGAGGGTGTACATGTCCCATGTCGCCGCGCAGAGGCTGGGGGAGGTCCTGCAGGGGATACTGAAGAAGGTCGCCAAGGAAGGGGGCATCGAGAAGTTCAAGGATGGAAGATGACTCCGGATCTCTTCCTTCCACACGCTTGACCTAGACACTTCTTCGCACATTGAGGTTCTGTTGCGTCATCGGGCGGTGGCTTAGAAGTCACCGCAACAATGCTGGCCCTCATGGATTCCCAGCGTTGACAGCAGGGAATCGCTAGCTCGGCGGACCGCTTCTCTTGCGGAGATCCTTCCAAGAATCTGTGGTGAGGAAGCTCTCGCTCATGTTGTCAACCATCTTCTGGAATTTCGGGAGCGGGATCGCGAACGATAGCGTGTTCTCGCCCACGCATGGCCTGGCCGAGATATCGAACATCCCCAGGACGCACCTCGGGCGCGGTGACCGCAGCTCCAGGTAGGGATGGTACACCATCGATGAACATCCTGACCCGAAGGGGCAGATCACCGCGTTCGGCTCAGCCTCGTCGAAGTTCGCCAGCGTGAAAAGGCCAGCGATGACATCCAGGCAGGCCAGGAAAACGACGACATCGGGTTCATCCGACTTCGAGAGCTTGTCCCAGCGCTTGAAGACGATGAACTTCTTGGGCGCCTTGAACGATGGGGAGAACTTGGCGCTCTCGCGCACGAGCGCGGGCGACTTCTTGTACCTTTCCCCTTCCAGCTTGCCAGGAATGCCATACGACAGGAAATACTCGAAGTTCGGCATATCGACTCCCGATGCAAACCCAAGATACCTCCTCGCGCCTCCACAGATGCGGTCCTCCGCGGAGAACGACAGTGTCTGGCCCTTCCTCACACTCGGCAGCATGTTGACAATACAAGGACCCGATTCTGTGGGCATGGCCGCTCCTTGCGTGTCGACGTCAGAATAGAATATCGCTATTGGAAGCTCGGCGTCGCCGAAGTACTTCCTCCACAATGAGACGAAACCGTCCCGCCTCTCCTCTTCCATTCAATTTCGCTCCTGGGTCATGGTAGTGGATGTGGCTTCTCCGTGAAGAGGCTTATGGTTGGCTGGACTCTCGCCAGGATCGTCGGATCCTGGCGTGCTCTGGCACTGCTTGGGTCTGATGGTGGTTCATGTCCTCCGGCAGAGTTATTTATATGGCGGCCGTAATCCTCGCTTGCCTGAATGCAGGGATAGCCAAGCCTGGTCAACGGCGCTAGATTCAGGGTCTAGTCGCGCAGGCGTCCGCCGGTTCAAATCCGGCTCCCTGCACACGGTGATAACTGGCTCTTTTTCTATCAGGGGGTTTTTGGTACAGGCCCCTTTTCCGGATGAGCGGAATCGTAGGCCTGTTCGAGAAGACGAAAAGCGTGGTCGGGGCGTATACGTGCGTAGTAGATCTCGGTCGTGCGCGTGGTCTTGTGTCTGAGTGCTCTAGACACCGCGTCGGGACGACCGCCCCAATCGATGCACATCTGCCCGAACGTTGCACGTAAGGTCTGTATCCGGAACTTGACTCCGGACCTCCTCTCGGCTTGTGCCTTGACCTTGCCCCACATGCCGTCCGTCCAATAATCCGCAGTACCTTCAGTCACCTTCGGAACAAGGGCCTCGCAACACGTGATTCCAAGATCAGCCATGTAATGGTCTCGTTCCTTCAGGAACTCGATCACAGTTGCACGAGCGGGCGGCAGTATCTGAGCAGGCGCGGCGACTGCCCAGCTGCTCTCACCCTTCGGATGAGCTACGACTATCGTCCATGTGTCGATGCTCAGATCCTCCAGCCTGGCTCTGCGAAGCTCAGATCTTCTGAGTCCGGAGTATGCGTACATCGCCACCATGAATCGCGCTACAGCACCCTCGTATCCCGGCATTGTCCTTAACTTCGAGCGGATCTCCTCGACTCGTGACTCGGGCAACACAATGACCTCGGCTGACACCTTCTGAGGGAAGCGAACGTAGCGCAGCTTCC
>JALHSX010000037.1 GCA_022865445.1 Thermoplasmata archaeon
CTCCAGGGCTGTTGCTGGCTTTCCTCCATTGCTCAACGAACCTGTCGATGGAGGCAAATGTTGCTCGTGTGATGGTCATGCCATTCCCCGAACCGCATCGCCTTTCCTCCCTTTGGTCTTTTCCGAGGCGATGATCAAACCCCTTTGCTCTTCTCTCCCTATGCCAATGGATGGACAACAAACCAGAGTTGGAATCGCGGCACAAAGATTAAGTGGATTCCGATTCGTCTGCGAACTCACAGAGGTAAGGAGAACTTTGACAGAATTTTCAGTCTACACAGATGGCGCGTCGAGGGGGAACCCAGGCCCTTCGGCCATCAGCTACGCCATGTATGATTTCACGGGCCAGCTGATCGAAAAGGGCGCGAAGTGCATCGGCAAGCATACGAACAGCGAGGCGGAGTACGAGGCGCTCCTGTGGGCGACGGAGAAGGTCAGGGAGAGGACCTGCGACCATCTGAAACTCTTCTCCGACAGCGAGTTCATGGTAAAACAGATCAACGGAGAATACAAGGCCAGCAACGAACGGATGAAGAAGTACCTGGCGATGGCCCTCGCAAACAAGAAACTCTTCACAACCTTCAAGGTACGGCACGTGCCTCGCGACAATCCGAGAATACAGCTAGTGGATCAGCTCGCGAACGATGCATTGGACAGAGAACATCCCGGATGATCTCGAGTTCTTTGAATCGCGATTCACAGTCCGCGGCCTCAATCACCGGTGTATAGTAGAGAGAGTGATGAGATGCGTGAAGAGAAGAAGTAGCCCCGGGAGGATTCGAACCTCCGTCGCAAGATCTCTCTTTGCGAGAAGCAATCCAGAGTCTCGCATGATTGACCGCTACACCACGGGGCTTTGTCAGCGGAAATCGCTATTCCGCTACTGATATTTAATGGGTGAGAACGGACACCACCTTCATATTCTCATCAGACCCTCAGGACCTAGGCTGGACATGAACCACAAGGAGAGGGTGGTAGCCTGTCGAGAGGTGTCCGAGAGGTTGCTAAGAAGATACTATCACGATATTATTGCGACCGCGGTCGTGGGATCCGTCGCTCGAGGAGATGACCGCGAGTACTCAGACATAGATTTCCAGGTACTCGTTCGGAAGGGTTCCAATCTTCGATCGCACTCGTTCGTCCTCAACAACTGCCTGTTCTCGGTCAACGTGCGGACAGATGCTGATTGGAGAGAAGAGCTGACGCAAGGGGACGACCACCTGCCCCTCGCGATAGGCTCACTGATGAATGTTCTGCCAGCCCACGATCCTACGGGGGCGTTCGCGCGGCTGAAGAGCCTAGCATCAAGTGTCCCAGGCGAGGCTTGGAAGAACGGTGTCCGCGAGGGCATCTCAGGAATATGCGAGGACTTGGGAAGGGTCAGGAACTTCTACGCGGCCCAGGACTGGGACAGCTTCAGGATGATGTCGGGATCCGTCGCGACCAGCACCGCTCTGACATACGCCAACCTGACCCGACAGGTCCTCCAGACCGAAAAGGACCTCACGAAGGTCTTCGAAAACGAAGACGGGTCGAACATGGAAGCCGCTCGAGCGTTCAGAGTGGCTGCGAGGCTGGAAATCGGCGAAGATGTCGACGTCATGGAGGCGCTGAACTTTCTCGGGGACTTCCTGTTCCGGGAGGCCGCGAAGCAGTCTGCATTGCCGGATGTCTTCAAGTCAGCCCGAAACTACAACCCGCCGTAAGACGGCGACATTCACTTCTTGAGGTGCGAGATGGCTTTGACCATCTGTGCGAAGACCGCGTCGATCCCGCCAGAGCCATCGATGTCCACGAGCTTCCCCTTCTTCCGGTAGTACTCGACGAGCGGGGCGGTCTGCTCCTGATAGACCTTGAGCCTGTTCCTGACGGTCTCCTCTTTGTCGTCATCCCTCTGAATGAGCTTAGAACCGCACTTCTCGCATATCCCTTCGTTCATTGGCGGGTTGAACTTTATGTGATACACGGCAGAGCACTTCGGGCAAGTCCTCCTGCCCACAGCGCGCTCGACAAGCGACTCGAAGTCGACCACGATGCTGAGCACGAGGTCTATGTCTGTCATCCTTTCGAGTTCCTTGGCCTGGCCCATGGTCCTCGGGAAGCCGTCCAAGAGGAAGCCGTTCTTGCAGTCCGGTTTGGCGACTCGCTCCTTGATAAGTTGGACGATCACTTCATCAGGCCCGAGCTTGCCCTGGTCGAGATAGGACTTGATCTTGAGGCCCAGAGGGGTCTTGTCGGCAACTGCTTTTCTTAGAAGGTCGCCCGTGGCGACCTGGGGTATGCCGTACTGCTTCGACAGCTTCTGTGCCTGGGTACCTTTGCCAGCGCTTGGCGGACCGAATATGACGAGCTTCATGCTCACAACCAGTCGATGCATCTAGCAGCGGGTACTTATTCGTTGCCGAGAAGCTTTCCGCGTGTCGACACGCCATGGATGTCGATTGCGAGAGAAAATATCTTTATGCGGCCGGCGGCATTAGCCACGCTTGGTATTGGCATGAAGAAGACGGTCCTTGGGGAACTGGAGAAGATTGTCGGAAAAGAGCGCATGTCAGACAAGATCGCCGACCTCTATGTCTACGGCTTCGATGCTTCCATCCACCACAAGAATCCGGACGTTGTCGTCAGGCCCGCCAACACGCAAGAGGTCTCTGAGATCGTCAAGCTGGCCAATCGTACAAGGACCCCTATCGTCCCGAGAGGGGCAGGCACCGCGATGTGCGGTCACACCGTCCCCCTGAAAGGTGGCATCATGGTCGACATGACCTTGATGAACAAGATCAAAGAGGTCAGGGTCGAAGACCTCTACTGCGTCGTAGAACCTGGCGTTATCTACGACAAGCTCAACGCGGTCCTAAGCAAGAGGGGGTTCTGGTTCCCGACGACCCCGGGGAGCGGCGAGGCGTGCACGATCGGCGGAATGGTCGTCACCAACGCCTCGGGGATGAGGGCCATCAAGTACGGGGCGACGAGAGACTACGTCCTCGGCCTCGAGGTCGTGATGCCGACGGGAGATATCATCCACACGGGCACCAGGACACTGAAGAACTCCTCAGGCTACCAGATAGACCGGCTGATGGTCGGGAGCGAGGGCACTCTGGGCATCGTCACCGAGATCACACTCAAACTGGCGTTCAAGCCGAAAGCGTCGGCCATGACGCTTGCGGCGTTCAAATCCCTCGAGGACGCAGGGAAATGCGTGTCGAACATCATAGCGAAGCCGTTGATGCCGTCTGCGATCGAGCTCATGGACTCAGTATGCATCAAGGCTGTCAACAAGTGCATGAACATCGGCCTCCCTGATGTCGCAGCCATCTGCATGATAGAGGTGGACGGGCACCCGGTAGCCGTAGAGGACGAGCTCAAGATAGTCGAGGAGATCGCGAGGCAGAGCGGGGCGATCTCGACCGAGGCTTCGAGGGACAAGAAGAAGATCGACTACTGGACCTATGCCAGGAAGTGCATCATGCCCTCTCTGAGCAGGTACGGCGAGAAGTTCGTGTCCGTCGCCCTCGCGGATGATATGTCCGTCCCGATATCCAAGATACCGGAGGCCGTTGTCGCATTCCAGAAGATCGCAGAGCAGAACGGCGTGATCATCGGGACCTACGGACACTCTGCCGACGGCAACCTGCACACCAAGATGCTCGTGGAGCCGGGCTCGGACGATAGCTGGAGAAGGGGCGAGAAGGCGGTCGGCCAGATCTACGACAAGGTCCTGGAACTCGGAGGGACCGTCACCGGTGAGCACGGCGTGGCGATCACGAAGGCGCCGTACATGAAGAAGGAGCGGGCAGATTCGCTCGAAACGATGAGGAGGATCAAGAAGGCCCTGGACCCGAAGAACATCATGAACCCGGGAAAGATGTTCGACTGGGAGGGGAACATTATCGCACACCTAAGGTACCCGGCGTTCGTTGAGACCGAAGGGTGCATGCCCTCGAAAGCCTGTGAGAGCCCGTCGGACCAGCACGCCGGTGGCAAGTAGACTCCATCTGGGTCCATTCGTCAAACGGTATGTGCGTCGCATAAGTTATTTAGATGCATTCAGCATAGCTTCGGCCCGTGAACAGAAGGTTCCATCAAGCTCCGAACGTCCTCTACTGGTGCGACACCTGCAACGTCCCTCTGCTCGGCAAGACTTGCGGAAGGTGCGGGCAGAATGGACACGCTATCGAGCTCTCTCCTCCAGGGGATGTGCGCTTGGCGTTGGAGGGGACAAAGCGCAGGGTGCGGTACCTGTTCCTCAAACAGTTCGGAGTTCAACAGCTGATACCCGACATCGTCGTGCTCAACAAGACCTCGGGAGAGGACAGGGCAGATGAGGTCATAATCAACGGTCGCAAGATCGCTCTACTCACTTACGACCTCGAGAAGCAGGACTATTCGCTCACGCTCAGAATAGATGGTGCGCGCATGCTCGCGCGCATGAGCCCCAAAAAGTTGATCACGCTCAAGAAGGCCGAAGGCCACATGAAAGGCAACTACCTGCCGAGGGAGACCATCGCATCTGCGGATCCTAGCATCAGGGCGGGGGACGAGGTCGTCATCGAGATGGGCAAGTTCATCGGATGCGGCTCTGCCAAGGTCAACGCCGGCGAGATCAGGTCCTCCGACAAGGGAGTGAAGGTCAGAGACTTCTCGCAGGCAGGACCTCTAGGTCCTGGCAGAAAGGCCTGGACGAAGGACATCATCAAAGCGAACCTCCCGCACCTGAACGCGAGGCGGGCAAAGGCGGAGCACGAGCTGAAAGACTTACTCGCATCGAACAAGCTCCCGCTAACGGTTTCCTTCAGCGGCGGAAAGGACAGCCTGGTGGTGCTCGACCTCGTTTCATCCATGACAAAGGACTTGACGGCGATCTTCATCGACACTGGCCTTGAGCATCCGGAGACCAGAGAATATGTCAACAAGCTTGCGGCCGACAGAGGCGTAAGGCTGCTCACCGCACCTGCCGGAGAAGCGTTCGAGGACAACTTCCCCGCATTCGGTCCTCCGGCCAAGGATTTCCGCTGGTGCTGCAAGGTATGCAAACTCGCTCCAGTTTCTAGATTGATCGAAGAGAGGTTTCCGCAGGGGACGCTCACAGTCGAGGGGAACAGGCGGCTGGAATCCTTCACGCGCGCGTACACTGAACTCGTTCAGGAGAATCCGTTCGTCCCAGGGCAAACGATTGTGAACCCCATAAGAGACTGGACCGCGCTCGACGTCTGGCTCTACATAATCTGGCGGGAGCTGCCGTACAACAAGCTCTACGACGAGGACATCGAAAGAGTCGGATGTTGGATGTGTCCATCATCTCTCGCGAGCGAATGCGCGGAGATCTCCCGCCTCAGCCCGGAACTCGCAAAGGCTTGGGAACAGAAGCTTAGAGATTGGGCGGAGGAGAACAAGCTGCCGAGGGAATTCGTACGATACGGTTTCTGGCGTTGGAAGCAGCTGCCTCCGAAGATGCGCTCGCTCGCAGAGCGGCTGAAGATCGATGTGAGGCCGAAGAGGGCGGACATTCTAGCGATCCATGTCATCAAGGGCGTCAGCCCGTGCGCGGCTGGCGGCTACTCCGTCGAGGCGGTCCTGAACATGCCCGAGGCGGAGGGGCTGAAGCAGGTCGCCGAACTCCTGAAAACTGTTGGAGAGGTCAAGCTCGTGGAGGACTTCGGCGTTGCGATGGTCGGCTCGAAGAGGGCAAACGCGAAGGTCTTCGCAGGAGGACAGATATCCGTGGTCTGCGACACGACGAAGGAGGCCTCGGAGTTCTTCGACAAAGTCGCCAGAGCGGTCCTCCGGGCGAACATGTGCACGAAGTGCGGCATCTGCGTCAGGGCCTGCCCGACTGGAGCGATCAAGCTGGACGGACAGATCACCGTCGACGAAAGCAAGTGCAACCTGTGTGGCAAGTGCGCTGAGAGCTGTGTTGTTGCGCACTACTTCGACAAGCTCGCAGGCGAAGTCTCAATAAGAGATCGCCCGCACGAGAGGAAAGGCAGACGCTGACTACTTGCCCTCTCTCTTGAGCGACTTCGCAATCTTTAGCGTCTCGGACTTGGCCTTCGACAGGCCCTTCCTGCCTTCGTGAAGTACCGTCCTCACGACTGGCTTGGCCTCCTTGACGACCATGTCCGTGACTTCGATGCCCTTAACGAGGACCGTCCCTGTCGCTCTGGCCATCCTGTCAACCCCCTTGTTGATGACGCTCTGGCTCGGGCCCGACCCGCAGTGTGGGCATTCTTTTGCGTTCCCGATCGCTTTACCGCATCTTGCGCACTTGGCCATATTCTCTTCCTCTTGCAGTAACAGCATCGACCCACCTCATAAACTTATCACAGAACATCATTATGTAGGTGGGAAGGATACGAGCGGGTCAGCATGGTAGATTTCCTTCAGATGGCGGCTGCAGCAGCGGGGTTCGGACCTGCATTGGCTCTGCTCTACATCACGCTGAAAGACTACACTTTCCCCGGTGTCGAGAAGCCCTACTTCGACGACCGCAAGATGTTCGCCTTCTTCGCACTCGGCGTTGTTCTGGGAATGCTGATATTCGCATTCGAGAACTGGGGGTCGTACATAGCCGGCGTCGAGACGCTCCTGGCGCTCATACTCGGGTTCGCGGCGATGGAGGAGCTGATGAAGTTCGTGATATTGAACTTCCCCAGGTTCCAGCGCAAGATCGATACCGGGTTCTATGGGCTTTCGATGGGGCTCGGGATCAGCTCAACCTTCACGTTCGCGACCGTCTACGTATTCCTGCAAGGTGCGACCAACCCAGGAGCGCTCGAGATTGCCATCGTCTGCCTACTCGGGTTCATGTTCGTTCTGCTCCACGGCTCCACCACTGCCCTGATAGGGATCGGGATTGCCAGGGGCGACGCGAAGGCCTATTTCGCAGAGGCGTTCCTCGTCCACGTCGTCTTCAGCCTGTTCTACGAATCGTTCTTCATCGTCGAGCTCATCCAGCCTCCGTTCAATCTGCTGGGACTCGCTGCCGCCGCGGCAGTGGTCTCATACGAGTACATCAAGGTCCACAGGTTCTCTTATCCAGCTCTGGTCAGAGACGCAAAGCGTCTGGCCCAAAAGAAGTAGACCGTTCGGGCAAGCTCAGACAGCCTTGTACGTGCCCTCTTCGGTCTCGTAGATCAGATTGTGCTCCTGCAGGCGTGCGATGATGTCTTCGGGAGAGTCCTTGCCGAGCATGGCAGCGACCTTCCTGACATCTTCGAGACTGAACCCGGACTTCAGCTCGGTCAGCTCGCGAGCGATCACACGCATCCTCTCGATCGGATCCTTGATAGGCTTCGCCCGCTCGGCTATCCTGAAATACGGGTCCTTCTTCCGTGACTTCTTCTCAGTGAGGAGCTGTTCACCTCCCCTCAGAGATGCGTTCGCCTTCGCGACGGAATCGGCGAGTTCCAAGGGGGAGTCAGTGAGGAACATGATCTTCACCCGCGACATGACTATCTCGCGGCCGCACTGACAGGTCGTGGTCTTCTTGTTCGATTCGATGCCCTTTGCCATGCCGCATTTCGGGCAGACCATAACGCCGTACTTCAGTGTCATCACCTTTCAGAGCGGTCTAGATGGATCGCATCTCCTTCTCGAGCATCTTGAGGTCCGCCTCCGGAAGGGTGAGCGGACTGATGGATGCGAGCAGCACGGATTCTGTCACCGCGATCCTGTCGTTGATGTGCTGAAGCAGCTTGAGCACCTTCTGGAACCCGCTCTGCGATATCAAGTACTCGAGACCTGAGAGAAGGACCGCGCAATTCTTGTTCTCGCTGATGAATGTCTTCAAGTCGGAGTATAGAAGCGCGATGTTCGACGGGTCCCTGGAGTAGCTCTTCTCCTGATCCATCGAAAGCCAGAGGAATGGCACGCCCTTCAGGTCGTATCGTTCCTTCATCTTCTCCGGATACTCCCTCGTGACGCACAGACAGGGCACGCCGTGCTTGTACGCATCTACGAATATGTCGAAGGCCTGGTCCGGGATCTCCTCTTTGATCAGGTAAGAGTAGCCTCTTTCGAGGGTGTACTTCCTGACAGACTCGGCTTCCGTGTGTCTGCTGGCCCTAAGCACATCGACCACTTCGTATACCTGCATGACGCATGCGATGTATCCTTGGCTGACACACTCGACCTCATCCACCTCGAATCGCTTTCCCATCAGCTGGGAGACGATGCCGGAGAGGTATCCTCGCCCGAAGTCGCAGGTCTTGCCCTCCTTTGACTCGACAGAATCCTCCAGATTGACCATCATCTCGCTCGCCTCGATCGACTCGATCTTCAATCGGCTGAGGCCTGCCTCCATCCAAATCGGTTCGATGATCGACTTGACCTCCGTGAGGTCCGCGCACGAGAGCCCGAAACTATCGACCAGCGCTCGGCCGCATCTCTGACCGTACCTGTAGATCATGAGCCGCGCTCTCTGGTCGCCTTCGACTATCTCAAGCTCTTCGCGGAGATGCGCGAGAGCGATACCAGGCATGACGAAGAACGGAAGCGATCTCATGAGACCGCCTCCATCAGCTTCTTGCCCATCTCGCTGAATGCATGCTCGACGTTCAGCCCGGTCTTGGCGCTCGTCTCGATGACCGGGCATCCGACGGAAGCTCCGAAGGCTTCGAGCTCAGCGAGCGTGAACTTCCTCTCCAGGTCGGACTTGTTCCCGAGGATTATCACAGGCATGTCGCCGACCATCGACCTGAAACTCCCGAGCCATGTTTTCAGGTTCTTCATCGTATCAGGTCGGGTGAAATCGCAGACGGCAAATGCGCCGGCCGCGCCCCTGTAATAGGCAGCGTGAAGCGCCTCTTGCGACTTCTGACCCAGGATGTCCCAGATCATCAAATCGAGGTCGACTTCGCCCACCCTGAAGGATTTCTTGGTCACTTTGGTCCCGAATGACATGAGGTACTTGTCGTCGAAAACATCGAAAACGTACCGCCTTACAAGGCTCGTCTTGCCCACGGCGCCGTCGCCCAGCAAGCAGAGTTTGATGATGTATTTCCCAGATGGCATTCAAAACCATGTGTTAATGCTCAGAATGGTATTTAACCGCTGACATGCCATTTGCCCGTCTGAGGAACTGGCTACTGGCGCGTGTTCATCAGCGATATGGAACCGGAGGAGCGGACTCGAATGAGCGAGGTCAGTGAGAGGGACGGCAAGAAGATCAAAAGGACTCTCGAAGGAGAGAACGACGCCGTCCACTTGCACAAGCTGCGCAAAGAGTTCGACGACTTGGTGGCAGTTGACGACCTCGACCTCGGAATAGAACGTGGGATTCTGTACGGCATGATAGGTCCCAACGGCTCCGGCAAGACGACCACTATCAAGATGCTCGTCGGCCTCCTGAGACCGACCTCCGGCAAGGCCTACGTCCTGGGAGAGAAGGTTCCGATCCGAGACAACATCTCGAGGATAGGGTACATGCCCCAGGATATGGCGATCTACACGGACCTGACCGTCCACGAGAACCTCGAACTGTTCTCCGAACTGTACCGAATGGACAAGAAGGAATTCAAGAGACGGGAGAAGGAGCTTCTGGCAGTCATCGATCTGTCCGAGCGCAAGGACAGCCTTGTCTCACAACTGAGCGGTGGCATGAAGCACAGAGTCTCACTCGCATGCGCACTCATCCATGACCCGGAAGTTGTCTTCCTTGACGAGCCCACGGTCGGGGTCGACCCCGAGCTGAGGGTGGGCTTCTGGAATTACTTCCACGACCTGAAGGCCAAGGGCAAGACCGTCATCCTAACGACGCACTACATGGACGAGGCGGTGAAGTGCGACATCGTCGGCATGATGAGGTCGGGCAGACTTATCGGTGAGGGCACCCCGAACGAGCTCATGGCAGCGACCTCTACCACGGACCTCGAATCAGCGTTCATGACGATGGCTAGGAAGGTGGGGACATGAGGTTCGACAGAATCCTCGCCATCGCGAAGAAGAACCTTCGGTCGCTCAAACACGACAAACGAACGATTGGATTCCTCGTGCTGATGCCGCTGCTGATGATCACCATCTTCGGCTACACCTTCGGGGGCAACATCAGGAACGTCGACGTATACATCGTCAACCTCGACCGCGCTCCCACTAACGTTTCGGTCTCAGCAGCAATCGTTGCCAATTTGGAGACTCGAGACACTCTCCACATCGTCAAGATATACGGCCCAGGCGACGCGGGCGTCGACCCACTTGCGATCTCGAGAGACGAAGTGAAGGACACACATATCTGGGCCACCATAGTGTTCAACGAGACCTTCTCCGAGGACGTCGCGACGGCGACATCGGGCAGCGACGGCCGACCAGCCATGATCCAGCTCATAGTCGATGGCACAAACCCAAACATCGTCCAGGCGATATCGAATGACATCCTCACATCTGTCCGCGCGCTGGTCGGGACACAGGCATCCGTTACCCCCATCTCAATCTCGACGGACCTCGTGTACGGCAAGGATGCGAGGTTCATCGATTTCTTCGCGCCCGGAGTGATGGGCCTCGCGGCTATGATGGTCACTTTCATGCTTTCCATCATCTCGTTCGTACATGAGAGAAGCGCGTCGACTCTCGACAGACTCCTCAGCACGCCCGTGACCGAGGGAGAGGTCGTCGCGGGCTATGCGATCGCGTTCGGGCTCGTCGGTCTGATCCAGTCGACCGTGATCATACTGGCCGCGGTCCTGCTGTTCCAGATACAGATAGTCGGGAACCCGCTCACGGCGCTGCTGATCATATTCGTGTTCGGCATGGGCATGCAGGGTCTCGGGTTCCTGCTTTCCTCGATCGCGAAGAACGAGTTCCAGGCGATACAGTTCCTGCCGATCATCCTGTTCCCATCGATACTGCTGTCGGGCGTGTTCTGGCCGATTGAGGCGGTTCCGACGCTGCTCAGGCCGATATCCAACTTCATACCGCTGACCTACGCGGTCGATGGGATGAGGTCGGTCATGATCAGGGGCTGGGGCATCGGAGATATCTGGTTCCAGTTCGGCGTACTCATCATATTCGCATGTGTTATGCTAGTGTTGAGCACTTACGGTCTCAAGAGAAGGAAGTGACCCGAGTTGGACGCCAGACCCAGAATCGTGTTCGTTTCGGAAGGCAAGGAGATCACGCACAGGCAGATGGAGGCCCTGGCCGCTCTGAACGAAGCGGGCAGCATGAAGAAAGCCGCTGAGTCAATAGGCGTATCGACCCCCGTTCTCCACAAATACGTGCGGGATATCGAGGATAAGGCCGACGCAAGCCTCGTGATATCGAACAGCAAAGGCAGCAGGCTCACAGACTCTGGCCTCGAGCTGCTGAGGAGGTTCAGAGCGTACGAACTCAGGCTGAAGGACGAGGATGTGCTCAGGGTCGCGGGCACAGTCGTCTCGGAGAAGTGTCTCTTGACCGCCGCGACAGAGCTCTCGGACGCCGGCACACCGTGTCATGTCACGATATCCACCGACGATGTGAATCTTCGGCTCCTGGAGGAGAGGAGACTGGACTGCGTCCTAGTGGACGATGCCATGTTCGCGATGGAGAGATCGCCCGATCTTCAGAGCGCGGAGATCGGCTCGGACATGCTGTTGCTCAAGGACACCGGGCCGAGGTACGCTCGGCTAGGCTTCGGCGCCCAGCGACTTGCGTTCCGATACCTTGACGAGAGAGAGATACCGCACGATGTCGTCCGAACGATCTTCGAGCCCTCGATGATCGATCGAACTGACCTCAGCTACTTCGTCAACAAGAGCCTCGTGAGGGAAGGGATCGTGGAGGCCGACGGCGCCAAGGACCAGCTGTGGTCGATACACTCCATCATGGCGCTCACGGCCACCGATCGAGACGACCTGGCCGCATTCTTGGAAGAGGCCAGAGAGGCGTGGATTTACCGAAAAGGGTAACGCTTAAGCCTTTCCAGCAAAACCCTCAAATATGCTGCCCGCGCAATCAGGGTCGGTGAGTCATTGGCAGAAGCCAAGGAACCGAACCCAGAATTCACGCGCAAGGTGGTCGATGCAGGAGGCAAGACAGTCAATCTGTGCTTCCAATGCGGGACATGCACGGGCAGTTGCCCGTCGGGCAGGCAGACCGCGTTCAGAATCAGGAAGGTAGTCAGGAGGGCCCAGCTGGGCTTCGAGGAGGATGTTCTTCCCTCGGAAGACCTTTGGCTGTGCACGACCTGCTACACGTGCTACGAGAGATGCCCGCGAGGCGTCGAGATCGTAGACATCATCATGGCGCTCAGGAACATGGCCGTCAGGAAAGGCTACATGGCAGAGCCCCACAGGAAGGTCGCGGAGCTCATCTCCAAGACAGGTCACCTCGTGTCGCTCAGGGACGAGGACAAGACCCTGAGGAGCAAACTGGGATTGCAGGCCACTCCGCCGACTGTATTCTCGGACCCGAAGGCGCTGGAGGAAGTGAAGAAGATCGCGGCCCTGTGCGGCTTCGACAAGTTGGTTGCTGGGGGTGCGAAGTGATGGCCAAATACGCATTCTTCCTGGGCTGCATCATGCCTCTCAGATATCCGGGCATAGAGAGCGCCTCGAGGGAGGTCTTCAAATCATTGGGCGTAGAGCTGGTCGACATGCAGGGCGCGAGCTGCTGCCCCGCTCCTGGTGTCATGCGCTCGTTCGACCAGACATATTGGATGACCGTCGCGGCGAGGAACCTCGCGATAGCCGAGAAGATGGGCGTCGACGGCGTGCTCACGATCTGCAACGGCTGCTTCGACACTCTTTTCGAGGTCGCGCACAAGCTGAACCACGACCCCGAGCTGAGGAAGAAGATCAACAAGATACTCAAGGACGCCACCGGCATGGAATACAACGGCACGATCGCCGTCAGGCACTTCGTCGAGCTTCTCTACCGTGATGTGGGCGTAGAGGCCATCAAGGCGAAGGTCAAGGGAGGCAAGAACCTCAAGGCCGCTGTGCACTATGGCTGCCACTTCTTGAAACCGAGCAACATCAAGAAGATCGACGACGCCGAGAGACCCCATGTCTTCGACGACATCGTAGAGGCTGCGGGCATGACAAGCGTTACGTACAAGGACAAGGGAACCTGTTGCGGCGCGGGCGGCGGCGTGAGAGCAAGAACGCCGGATGTCGCGCTCAAGATGACCGCCGAGAACCTGAAGAACATGACGGCCGCGGGAGTCGATGTCATAGTCGACTGCTGCCCGTTCTGCCACCTCCAGTACGATGCGGGCCAGGTCGCCCTCAAGGAATACAAGATCCCGGTCCTGCACCTGTCGCAGCTGTTGGGCCTGGCGTTCGGCTTGGAGAAGGACAAGCTCGGGCTCGAAGTGCACCAGACTAAGGTAAACCTCTAGGAATATGGGAGCTGTCCGAGGATGCACGTTGCCAGATTGGTCGCCATAACCGAGTTGCGCAACCTGCCCCCGGACATCAGGCCTTTTGCCGAGTTCAAGGCCATGGTAGAAGACAGGGAACTGGACGAGAATGAGGTCGTGGCCGTATTGAACATCGACACCACGACCTGCTATGTGCCTGTGTTCCTGAAGGACCCTCC
>JALHSX010000241.1 GCA_022865445.1 Thermoplasmata archaeon
CAAACATCTCCTCGAAGGACGATCGGGGCTTCTTACCTGAGGCTGTTTCGTGATCCTCGTACTCGCGGGTGATCAGCCACGCTCTCGAGGCGCACAACTCCCGGAGCTTCATGGCCTGGTTCTCGGTGTCCTGTCCCTTGTCGCGGCTCGATACTCGGGAGTAGATTGCGGCGCGCATGGGCTCAGGCGTGGCTCCCCCGCACTTGATCGGGCGGCGCAGCGGTGGGCCATTCGGCAAGCCCCTTTTCTAGGGCAGCGCACATTTCTACTACTCGGTCGTGAGCGCGTTGTAGTTCTTGCCGGAGACGTTGGCTCGGATCATCCATGAAGGCTCTTACGGCCGCCCCAATCCGCCCAGAATTCCAGGATGAAATAGACAGGCCGGATGCGTTCTCGAACTCATCAAGTGCTTTCTGAAGTTTCTCCGTCCGTTCGTTGGCTTCCTTGGCATGCCGCTCAACGGTCTTTCTGCCGACCGTCTCGCCGCGTGAGTATTCTTCTCGCAGTTGATCGGCTATCGAATTCTTGGGGATAATTACTTCGGCGGCACGCCGCAGGAGGGCCGCTAGAAAACCTCGGTCCATTGCCGTGGGTGTCAGTTGTGGCGCCTGAACCTTGACCATCATCTCATCACCACGCGGGATGAGGAGGCCCCAGGCCGCCGGCAGTTCTCCATCACGGATAACGGAAGGATCCCCAATTGCCAGCCACCACCGATCACAGTACTGGCACACGGCCTCGGCCTTGGCCGGGCGTTTCAATTCTCGCAGCCAGTCGCCGCGATAGACCTTCACTTCAATTCCATGAATCTCAAGACCGCGGCTCGGCCATACGGACATCGCAACGGCATCTGCTGTATGTGAGGCCGGTCCCCCCGTAGAATCCGGCACCTGGGGAAGAAAGGCCCATATAGGGGGACGAAACCTCGCAGCAAGCGCAGCCATAATCTGCTCGGTCTTCATCCCCTCACCTCCACTTCCTCTTCGAGCTCCGCCCAGATCGGGCGATGGTTGATGAACTGCTGGTGAAGGTGCGCCGCCTCCTCGGGTCTTGGAAAATGGAACTCGACGAACCGCATCAAGATAGAATGGCCGCCCTCATCTCGAAGTCGGATACCTTCTTGGTGGTAGCACAATCCAGCCGACTCTTCGATGATACGGTCCTTCCGCGTGCGCTCTGCCTTGCTGTCGCCAGCGAGGAAGCGCACGGTTATGATGTAGCGGAGCATCAACATCTCCTCCTCTTCCAAGGGTACAAATCGGGCAACCGAAACCGGCGCCACCAGACAACGCTGTTCTCTCCGAAGGTCTCATGCCGCACCTTGATCCGGGGATGGAGAACCCACTCGAGCGTCAGCACCGCCGACCAGTTATCAACTACTCCAATGTGTCTCGGGTGCTGGAGCATGCAGCCGTCAAGCACCCGCTGGCGACGCACGAGTTCCGCTCGGATCTCAGGTTCGGTTTTCATTGGTTCTCCCATGCACCGGGCAGGTGTCCACCGGCGCCAGTATCCCCCCGGTCGCGTTCCGCAAGCATCGGCAGTCGGAGTTCCCGATGTAGTACGCCTTCATCTTTCGGAGCACGATCTCAGTCAGCGATCGGTTCGCGGGGTCCAACGTGTGCAGGGCCGAGTCGTCGCCCAGGAGAACCAGGATGGCCCGGTAGATGGGCACCAGAGCCTTCTCCCAGCCTCCCTTGACGATCTTGTCCCGCATGTATTCGGCATCTTTACGTGTTCGGATGCAGCCGCCGGCGGCAATGCGGATAAGGAGCTGCTGCTCGTGGTCGAGATGCTTGCTGGAGAAGCCCGTGAGGTTCATAAGCTGTTATCCGACGTGTTTTTTGAGCCACTCTTTTTCATTGTCAGATTGAGCGTTTTCGGGCCAATGGATTGCTATTGCAGGGGCAAAGTTCGGCGCATCGAATTGTGGGGGGCATTGTCTTCTCGCCGCTTCAGGACCTATCGCCTTCACGTCCTTAAGCCCCGAGTACATAGGAACACCGCGCTCTTTGCCTCGATCATTCGTGAAAATTCGGTATGTTTTCATCGTCTTCTAGTCCTTTCTGAAGTCTCGCAGTAAATCGTCCATCTTCTGCTTTGGGGTTCTGTCGTCAACCCGCGCGAGGTCGAGTTCTGTCCACCAGGCCGGGAGCCCTTCCTCGCATGTCGGGTAGCGCTCGTTTGCCAACTTGATCGGGGCAAAACAACTCGCACAGAAAAAGGACCGGGTGAACTGGCCGGGCTTCATGCCTTCCACGAGCACTTCTCTGCCTTGACCCATTAAGAGCAGCCCACCGCAACTCTTACACTCAGCAGCGCGCTGGTTTCTGTTCGCGCTGGCGATTCGGAACGCCCGGCTCATGGCGAACGTCGCCAAGCTGTCTGATCCGATGATTCGGCCTACGCCTAGGGACATGTGCGTGCGTTCCTATTCCTCAAACAAGTAGTCCATCGCCTTTAGTGGAGTCCGCGGCGGGATGATGAGCTTCATCACATCACCCGCTCCAGCGTCTCCGCCGAGTTGGTTTCTTCCGACGCCAGGTTCTCAGCTTTCGCCCGGCCCGCGCATCGGCTCAGCGCATGCGCCAGGGCCTTGGAGATCGGAAGAGCACACGTCGAACTCCAGTCACAC
>JALHSX010000242.1 GCA_022865445.1 Thermoplasmata archaeon
CTTCTGGTGCGCATCTGAACGATCTGGTCCGAGTGCTCGTACAGCAATGTTGCCAGCTTTGGGCTTGGTCGGACCTGCTGATGAGTGTTGTTTGTGAGTATGGAGATGGTCTCGTGCTCCTTCGTCACCCTTGATATATCCTCGAGACACCTCCTCAGGAGCTGGTGCGATTCCATCCACTTCATGTCCTTGTCGAGGAACATCTCGGTTATGGATGACACGATGACGGCGCACGGCGAGCTTCTCTCGACCTGCTCCTCGAGCTTCTCGTCGATCAGAGTTACGAGCTGATATGCGGTGAACGCCCTTGACACGTTCACTCGGGATAGAATGTCCCGCTTGTTGAGTCTCAGCCGCTTGCACAGAGTGCTGATGGCATACGGATCGATGGCATTCCCGCCGTCTATCCAGACGACCTCCTCATCGAACTGCGAGATCGCGCGGACGCAGAGAAGGTGCAAAAGGCTTGAGGTGTAGCTGTTGTCGCTGTCGAGCAGCGCGACCTGGGCTGAACGGAAGCCGCCTATGAGTTCGTCTAGCTGCAGGATCGAGGTCCCCAGAACCCTTTCATGTAGCAGCGGCTCCTCGCCGACTATTTGCACGAGCGGTTGCTCGAGCGCTGCTGTTCTCTGGATCTGCAAGCAGTGTCACCAGCGTCGCATTATCGGTCGTTCTGGGGTTAAACGGCTGCAGGGGGGAGCATGGTGAAACTAGTGCGTCGAATATAATCCAGCAAACCAGCACCTGCCTCTTCATTCATCAGACATCGAGCATCTCTTTCTCTATCGCATAGAAGCAATAGGGATCATTATGGAATGTCCCGGTCATCGAATATGACACTGAGGAACAGCCACCGCCGCACTCTAGTTCATTCTTGCAGCCAGCGCAGTTCGGCCCAGGAATCATCTCATCGGTTTTCCGGTTGTACGGAAAGCTGTCTTCACTCTCCCAGATATCCCTGAGCCGCCTCTGCCTTACATTCCCCTCCAGGAACCTATCGTTACCCATCGACAAGCAGCCCACTATGTTCCCATCGCTCGTAACTCCAATCGATGAAATGCCCGCGGTGCACCCATCCCAATGACAGCCCGGGAGAAGCTTCGAGTAGTATCCATAGCAGTGAGCGCCAACGACCGGTAGATCCTCGAACTTGTTCCTTACACGCTCCTTTGCGATGAACAACGCGGTCGCGTAGAACTCCTCGCGAGAGAGCGCGAGCTCACGCTGGAAGTTCCCGAAAGGCATAGCGATCTGGATCTGCCAATTCACGCCCTTTCCAATGATGATCTCCTTCAGCTTCGGAAGGTCTTTGAAATTAAGCTTGCTCACAGTCGTGATTACCGTTGTCTGGATATTGTTCTTGCAGAGGAGCTCAATCGCGGAAACGGTTTTCTCCCAAGTGTTCCTCCCCCGGATTTGCTCGTGGTTCTCCTTCACACCATCCAGGCTGATTCCGACGACCTTTGGTTCGATTCTCCTGACCTTGTCGATGTATCGGTCCATCATCGTTCCATTGGACACGAAACAAACGTTCATTCCGAGGTCCTTGACGCTCCTGGCGATTGTGAAGCAATCGGACCTGAGGAATGATTCTCCACCCATCAAGGACACGTCCGTGCATCCGAGGTCCGCAAGTTGCTCGCATACGCTGAAGGACTCCTTAGTTGTCAATTCGTCCTTTCTTGGGACCCCCGCGGACGATCCACAATGAGTGCAGCGGAGGTTGCACTCAAGAGTGAATTCCCACACGGCGCACGACAACCGTCGCTCCCTCTGCGGCCTTCGTCTAGATTTCCCTAGAGTAAGCCTCATAGTAAGTTCCTACGCCAAAGTTGGGTGGATCTCTCAGAGCCGCACCAAGGGAGAATGACAAGACTGCCAGAAAAGCTAGCACTATCCCGAGCTGCCACCTCCGCTTCCGGCTTCTGATAGCCATCAATGGTCCTGCCGTGGCTGCCGAGAACGGATAGCTCTCTGACGACGTGTTGCCCGCTATGAGATTTCCTGCGACGAACGAACCCACAACAACGACGGCTCCGGCAACTATGGTCCACAAACGAGATTGCCCTGCCATTTCGCGGACTTTGCGCATGTCGTTTTCCGTCAACTGAAGATCCCGACTGACATCAGTCAGCTTCGAACTCATCCAACTCGTAACAACCTCAAACCGCTATAAAAGGGTTGGTCAGTCATTGACATAGACGTCATCGTAGCTGAAATTGCCAGAGTGTCATTTTCGGTGATAAACACCGTACTTGGTGCCTACGCCAAACGTCTGGGAAGGCATCTCTGCCGATACAGCGAAAAAGGTCATGAATGCAACCACGGCCACGATGGCCGCTGCAATCCATGACTTGCGCGATGTTCCGACCAGAAGAACAGAAGTAGGCAACAACTGGGCATACGGATAGCCTCCGTTGGAGTCAGTTGTTGAAATCGAATTGGCCCCTCCCCCTGCTATGAATCCTGCAAGAGCCGCAAGGACTGTTGCTGCGACTTGAGCGATTCGCGACAACACAACCTTTCGCCTTGCGGCCTTAATCGTACCGATATCCTCAGGGACGACATTCAGTCTCTTTGCGATGTCCAGCGGTCTCGAACCCATCAAACCAAACAAGGTCTGTGCGGCTATTACAATCCTTCGGTTCCGTTGACGACGAAGTCATTGCGGCTTTCTTGAGTAGACGCCGTAAAGCATCGCACTTGGCTCCGGACGGGTAAGAGAGTATATCATCTGAGCAGAAAACCCGACAACGAACCCGATGACCGTCAGGATGGACACGCCCTTCCAGGAGCTTCTCCTTGCGATTGACGTCGAAGAGAGTGCCATGCTTGCCATAGCATATGGATAGCCGCTAGGTTGTTGAGGAGGCGGGAACGCAATACGTCCTGCCAGAATGCCCATTATTGCAGCGATGACCGGAAGCGCTAGCTGCGCTACCCTGATGATCCGGGCAAATATGGCCGCCTTCCCGATTTCTGAGATGTCTGACTGTCGTATTTCGAAAGGTCTCCCAATCTCTGAGGCTCTTTTCGGGTCAATCATCTGGACCAAATCAGGCTCGGGCGATTTAAGACCTCGTCAAATCTCGAGTATTGGCGTCGTGTCTCCGGCTTCTGCTCTTCCGCTGGAGAAGCGGTTCAGCTCAGACTTCACCTTCTTTCTTGAGGCGACTCCTGGCATTAAGTCGATGGTTTCTCGATAGCGTCTGCTGACTACGTCGGGGCTCCGACCAGAGATTGCCGATATTCTCGCTAGGTTCCAGTGGGCGAGAGGGTTGCGCGGGTTGATGCTAAGAGATTCGGTCAGTCTGCTCTCAGCCTCGGCCAGGTTCTTCATTGAGAATGCTTTCACTCCTGCGCTGAAGGATTTCTGCGCTTCCTGAAGAACGATGCTGAGGTCAAACAGAGCTATGTATCTGGGATTCAGAGCACGTACGTATTCGAGCCGTTCCGTGCGCAGAGAAGGATTCTCCAGGCAATCGCGGACGAGGGATTCGACCCTTGAGACAAATAAGCCGAACTCTCTGTGCACATCGAGTCCTTTCCTGCTTCGTATCCAGAGCTCGAATGCCCTTTCGTGGAACCTCATATCGACGAGCTCTCTTAGGAATGCCCGTTCTTCAGAGACCTCGGGCTCGTCTAGCTTGCATGACGCGACCCCCTCATCCAGGAGCGCAAGCGGGATGGTGGGATTGCACGGGGCGAGCCTTGAGATCAACTCACGTCGCAGGTCCCTGCTCGCAAACGCACTGGGAGCCGAACGCGCCTTTTCGATCCAATTCTCCAGAGGTATCAGGACAAACGAGTCTCGTGTGCCCAGAGCCTGTCCTAGCCGCTTTCGGAAGCATGCGAAGAACATCTTCTCCTCTGCGTTGTGTTGCTTTTTGCACTTGATCCGCAACCCGGGCTCGTAGGTGTGCGTTGTCTCCTTTTCTCTGACAACATCACAGAAGCCGGTCAGCTTCAGCATTTGTTCGAGATGTTCGAAGGTGAAACCAGACTTGTGTTGAAACCCCGGACTGTCGATGCCAAAGATCCATTGAAGCGTGGTCTCTTTTTGCCCATTCTTCGACTTGAACAGTTTCCTGAGGGAGCGAGCGAGGTCCGGGGTTTCGAGCACCAACTCTGCTCCGGGCTTTAGAACCCTGAACCACTCCGCGAGCAAGTATCTAAGATGAACCAGGTCGAAATGCTCAATCAATTGAGCAGCCTCAATCACATCAATGCAGTTGGATTCAAAGGGTAGGACCGCGACATCAGCCAACATGTCCGCAACGGATCCGTCGTCCCTGTCGATGTTGATGCATCCAGGCTTGTAAGCAGAACCACAGCCAAGATTGACTCTCAGCAATTCCACCATTCTCTTTCGGAATCGTTTCCTGGTCTATATCTAATGGTGGCTTCGGGTCACGTCGCAGATGTCCGGCGGGACCTAGGTTTGAATGGCGTCGGTGCTGTATCTAGTAGTCACGATGAGAGGCTGCTCCTTCGGTAGGAACAAGAGTTAGATTATGGCCTCGTTTTCCAGCGCCGTATTAGTTGTCTTGATAATCGCCACAACTATGTTTAAGTACACTTAGGGCGCTTTTCGCTTAACGATTCCAGAGTGTCGTTGAGATTTATCGGGAAGGGACAGAGGAAAATGGCCCCCAGAGCATCTTCTAGAAAGCAATCATCATCGAGATCCTCGCCGACTCAGAGGACCTACGCGGAGCAGATAGAATCAGCCGAGGTGAAGAGGTCGCGCAAGGCCGCAATACTGCAGCTAAGGATGGGCCGACTAGCACACACGATAGGGATCGCGTCCGGGCTCGCGCTTGCATTGACGGCCATGATCGCATATGGCCTCATCAACTGGGAATTCCTCCGGAGCGCTCCCGAGATATTCACCACTCTGAAATGGATAATCCCACTAGTTGCAGGCGTTGCGGTCGCTGCCATCGCTCTGGCGGTCAAGTGGGAACCGTATCTCACGGACAGGGAGGAACCACACTTCGTGATGAGCATCGTCGCATTCGTGGCTCCCATTTTCATCATAGCCCTCATCGTCCTAGATGAGTACAACTATGTCGAGCTCGGCAGGCCCGCTTGGCTTTATCCAGCCTCTCTCATGGGGATATGTCTCACGGAGATATCGCTCGCAATGACCTGGGAGGGCCAGAGCTCCCGCCGGACGATCAGCATTGTTTCTGCGGTCTTCCCCTTGGTGTTGCTCGTGTTTCCCATGCTCTTCCACTTCACGCCTGAGGAATTGGCTAGCATCCTGCCGATGGCATATCTCGGCAGCGCAGTCGCGATCCAGCTCAGCGGCGCGATGTTGCACATAATAGCAAGCTCAACGTCAGTTCAGCAGCGCGAGGTCCTCAAAGCTAGCGACAGCAAGCTGCGGGAGCAGTTCCAGGAGCTCGAGAAGAGACGGCACGCCGTCATGTACAGAGAGGACGCGCTCAGATCCAGGGAGTCTGACGTAGAGACCTATGAGAAGCGGCTCGCCGATGAGATGGCTTCTGTTGAGGAGAGGAAGACTCAGGTCGCGGCGGCTGAGGCTGAGATGGAGCAGCGTTTTCTCCAGGCGCGCGATGAGAGACAGAAGTTTGTGGCACAGCAGGCCGGGATAGAGGATGCCAAAGAGACCATACAACTGAGGCAATCCGATTTCGAGGGCCAGAGGAGGGAGCTAGAGAAGCGTACCAAGTCGCTCCTCACCAAGGAAGGCGCCGTCTCTGCAAGAGAGAGGGAAGCCAACAGGATACTGATTGATGCTCAAGCGAAGGAACGGGATATCAAGAACAGATTGTCTGAGGTCGAGGCCGAAGAGGCTACTCTCGGCACAATGCGCAAGGAGATCGACGAGCTCCAAGAGGCGCTCGCGGACCGCGAGAAACAGATCGGCGTCCGCGAGAGCGCTCTGGACATGAAGGGTCTGGAGATTGCTGCTGCCAGGGAAGAGCTGGGTACGGTTGCGAAAGAGAAGACCTCAGTGAAGACTCTAGAGCAGCAGCTGCTGATGAGACAGGAATCCCTTGCAGAGAAGGAGATAGCCGTCAAGACATCGGAGGACGAGCTGCGTCAGAAGTCAGAACGAGCTGAGAGGCTGGTCGCAAGGGCAGACAAGCAGATGAACGAACTCATCGAGAAGGAGAACGCGGTTCTAGCTCGCGAGAAGACCTTGGCTGACAAGGAATCCCAGCTCAGGGCAGAGGTTGAAGGATTGAACGTCAAGCTTGAGGAGATGCAGAGTGCCCGGGAAACAGTCACAGACAGGGAGAAGCAGTATCACAGCCTGACGGAGACCACCAGGACCAAGCTCTCGGCGGTGACGACCCAGGAAGAGGAGATTGCCAGGAAGATGGCCGCACTCGAGCGAAGGGAGAACAAGATCAAGGAGCTCGAGACGAGGCTGAGGACCGAGCACGAGACGATGAACTCCAAGCTGAGGGAGCTCCTCGAGAAAGAGAAGGACCTCGTCGCCAAGGAAGATGAGATAGGTCTGCGCCACGCAGAGCTCAAGGCGATGGAGAGAGATGTTCTGGAGAGTGTTGACGAGGTCGAGCAAGTCAGAACCTCCTTCGAAGTCCCGGAGGAGGACGAGCAAGCTAAGACCATGGAGCATCGTGAGAAGCATCTGATAGAGAGGGAGCAGGAGATGAAGTCTCGCCTCTACCAGCGCGAGAAGGAGCTGGAGAAGCGCGAGCAGTCTCTGCGTGCGCATCTGAAGAAGGATATCGAGGGCATGGAAGAGGCCGTCGAGGAGGAATATGCGGAGGCAAAGGTCAAGACGGGCATTGAACGCTTGGACGACCTGCTCATGGGCGGCATGCCATTCGGGTCCAACATCACTTGCGTCGGGCCTCCATTCATCGGCAAGGAGGTCGCGATGCTGCTGTTCCTGGCCGAGGGCCTCAAGAAGGGGGTTCCTGCGGTGATTGTGACCACGTCGAAGCCTCCGGATGAGATATCAAAGGATATGGCTCCGATACTGCCGACATTCAAGGAGTTCGAGCAGCTGGGGCTTGTTCACTGGGTCGATGCGACCGGATTTCGGGGAACAGGCAGCGGAGGGCAAGCGGAGCCCAGCATCATCGCAGCCATGGGTTCGGGGGATCTGGACGGGATCAGCAAGGCGATTGACGGATGCGTCAAGAAGATACAGAAGCAGAAGCAGCCGTACTTCAGACTCGCGTACCTGTCCCTTTCGATGAGTGTTACGCAGTCCGATGAGAAGAGTTCGTTCCAGTTCGTCCAGAACTTGGTTGGCAAACTGAGACAGGCCAATGCGATCTCTGTCTATGCGCTGGAGCGCGGGATGCACACGGAGCAGCAGCTCGAGTCGATCCAGCATCATATGACGGGTGCTCTCCTATTCAAGACTGACAAGCAGAAGACGCTCATCAGTGTCCAAGGCATCGGCGATGTGCAGATCAGGGACTGGATCGAGTACAAACACACGAACAAGGCGATCATGATCGGAGCATTTTCACTCGAGAGGATAAGGTAGTTTATACCTCCGCACCTTGCAGTCTCTTGGTCCTCTCACTGCTCTGAAGGTAGAAACAAGATGATCCAGCTGGGCAATGGCATACTCATCGAAATGGACGGCTGCTCGTTCAGGTTCGACCCGAAACGTGTTCTTCCTGACGAGATAAGCATGATATCTCACGCCCATTCGGACCACCTTCCGAGCTCCTTCAAGCAGATGTCCGCGATATGTTCTCCCGTCACCAGGGACATGATCAAGGCGCGCAGGAACAAGGAAATCGCAATCTGTTCCGATGACCGCGTGACCGAGCTTGAGGCCGGACACATCGCCGGCTCGAGAATGTTTCTTGTAGATGGAGAGACGAGCGTCCTGTACACGGGCGATTTTTGCACGAGAGAGAAGGAACAGACGAAGGCCGCGAAACCTCGCAAATGTGACATCCTGATCACAGAGGCGACATACGGGAAACCCCAATATGTCTTCCCGGACCACGATGAGATCATGTCCATCGCGCGAGATTGGCTGCGGGACATCGTCGGGAAGGATGGATGCGCAGTTCTCTATGCATACCCTCTTGGGAAATCACAGGAGCTCTCAGCGTATCTGAAAGATCTTCCTCTAGTCCTTCATCCTGCGATTGCTGAGAACAACCGAATACTGCAAAAGCATGGCTACGACCTGGTTCAGAAAGAGTATGACGGCCATGGCACGAAACCACCATTCGTCTACATAACGTCCGGAATGGGCAAGGACGCTGCTCGCGTACAGTCATTGAAGAAGCACGGCGCCAAGACAGCTGCTTTCTCTGGATGGGCCCTGGATAGGGGCTTCATGTATCAGTCCGGGGTGGATGAGGCCTTCCCGATCTCGGACCATTGCGGATTCGACGAGCTCATTGAATTCGTCAGAAGATGCAGTCCCCAGAAAGTGTTCACGAACCACGGCTTCTCAAAGGAATTCGCGATGCACGTCCGCCGCTCGCTGGGAATACAGGCTCAGCCGCTCGTGGCGAGGCAGAGAACTCTGGATCACTTCTGTTGATTTTCCTGCGCGGAGCTGCCCCAGGAACGCGCGTATGTCCCTGTCGGCATGAACACTCGCGAGATATCGACGGCGAATCCTTCCGAGCGTTTCATGACTTCTTCGGAATCCATCAGCGGTCTGCCAAGGGCGACGCCCTCTCCGCTCAGGGTCATGACGGCAACAGTCCCTCCTTTCCTGATGTGCTCGTCGAGGGACACGATTCCGGGGATCGCGAGGTTCGCGCCGTGACATATGGCATCGACTGCAGAGTCCTTGATCTCGATCTTGGGCATCTGAGCCAGCAGCACCTCCTTCGGCCGGAGCATCTTGCGAAGTGCAGCGCTGTTCCCAGCCTTGTGCTCCTCGAACGCATCCTTGAGGTCGTGCAAGGAGACAGCGTCATCCTCCGTCAGTTCGCCGGCCCTCGTCCGCCTGAGGTCCTGAAGGTGCGCCCCCAACGCTATCGCGTCTCCGATGTCCACACAAAGGCTCCGGATGTAGGTGCCCGCTTCGCAGTCGGTCTTGAAAAGCACATCTCGTCCAGAGATCTCCGTGAGCGAGAGTGAGACTATTCTCCTCGTTCTCAACTCCCTCTTGACCGCAGAGCGCATCGGCGGAGTCTGGTAGATCTCGTCTGTGAACTCCTTGAAGACCTCCTCCAGTCGCCTGCGGTCGACGTTGCCGTGCATTCTCATGACGCCGACATATGCCTTTGTCCCGTAGTGAAGCGCATCCATGGCGCGGACCGCGTTACCCAATCCAACAGGCAGGACTCCGGTGACCCTAGGGTCGAGAGTGCCTCCGTGAGCCGACTTCCTCGCGCCGACCATGTCGCCTACCCAGCTCGTGACCTGATGCGAAGTTGGGCCAGAAGGTTTGTCGATGACTATGACGCCGTCCTCCAGGAGCTCTCCGACCGTGCGTTCTTCGGGCCTCTTGCCCTTTCCTGAGCTAATCGGCCTCTTGGATTTGACTAGCATGCTCCGCCTCAGCCTTCCTTGCCTTGTCCACGATCATCCCCGCGATCTTGTCAGCGGAAGTGTTCGAGGAGTCCACCCACAGGTCATAGACTGCTCTGTCGGATGGGTCGATGCCGTAATATGCGAGGTACCTCTTCTTTTCTGACCTCTCTCTCGAACGCATCTCCTTGAGGACGGATTCAGCGTCCTTGCCCTCTCTGCGAGCTGTCCTGTCCGCCCTAACCTGTTCCGACGCGTCGATGAATGTGGCGAACACGGGGACCTTCTTCGACTTGAGTATCGGTCCTGCCAGCCTCCCCTCGATGACGATGTTCTCGTTGGCCTTGGCGAGCGCGACCATGCGCTCGTCCAGCTCCTTGTCGATGGTCTCGTCCTCCTCTGCCAGCCTTCCGAAGGTCTCGAGATCCACTCTGCGCTCCATCGCCATCTGTCTGAAGATCTGGCCCACTAGAATGAAATCGTAGTCAAGTCTATTCGCGACGAGCATGCAAATGGTGGTCTTCCCGCTTCCAGGTGGTCCGGAAATTGCTATCCTCATCAGCCTGCTCCCTCTTCCTCGGACTCCTTCCCACCATGCCCATCGGACATTCCAGATTCCAGCTCGCGCAGTTTCTTGCTGAAGCTGAAGTGTTTCAGGAGTCTCGTGAGAACCTGTCCGAACGGCAGGGTCAAGAGCGAGTAGAGAAGGATCCAGTTGGGCAAGACATTCGAGTGCTTCATGTCCGCGCTGAAAGACCAGGGGACCGAGAAGGTGGTGGACTGCACGTCGATGTAGACGAAGTTCGCGAGCCATGCGAATATCGGTATGATCACCAGCATCGTCACCGGCATTAGCTTGAGCTGCGTCTGGGACGCCTTGAGCGACTGCGACATTATCTGCGGTTGCAGCTCTGTCAGTTTCTTCAACTTGTAGGTGTTGTTGCTGGTCCTCGCCTCTCGCAGCTCCTTCTGGAAGGCCGATGTTATCCTGGCGTTCCTGGCTTGCTCGATCCAGTCAGAGAACAGGTGCCTCACGGTGATGCTGAAGAAGCTCATGAGGAGACCCGTGAGCAGGAGCGTGATGATCGGTTCGCGCCCGGCAAAACCTACGATCGGAAACAGCCCCAATCCGACCAGCTTCCCGAGACCCTGCCGCAGGTTCTGGTCGAACATCACGATCATGGCCGTGACGAACGCCATCATGACGACCATCTGGTTGCCGATGCCGGCTGTCGGAGGCCTCGGTCTTCCTGGGGCGCCAGAGCTAGCCATGTCTTCACTCGCCTCCGAAGAAGCCTCTCAGCACAGGGTGCATCTCCATCATCTGCTCGCGGCCTATTGCGTCGTAGAGTTGGATCATGATGCCCACGGCTAGCAGCACGCCTGTCCCAGAACAATTGCCCACAGTCCCTATCAGGTCCGCACCAGCAGCCAGTCCCCCGACGGTGGCGCCTGAGATGACAGTGACCACAGGAATGTACCTTTCGAGCACTCTCTTCAGGACTCTGGGATCTCTCCTGAATCCAGGTATCTGCATGCCGCTCGATTCGATCTGCTTCGCGACAGCCTCAGGGCCCATGTTCGTGGTCTCTATCCAGAATTTCGCGAACAACACGGAGCCGAATATCATGATGCCCACATAGGCGAGCACGTGGATGCCTATCTGCAACCTGTCCTTGTCCAATCCTGTCGCTCCGAGATACCTACTACTCAGCATGGGCAGGAGCCAATCGCTCACGCCATTTACGGATGAAAGATAGTAGGCCAAGCCTCCTCCTGCACGTGTCTCGCCCTCAGCATAGTACCCGAGCATCCAATTGTGGCCCAGGATCGGCACGTTTTGGAAGGACGGATGGCTCCAGAACAGCATCGAGAACATGCTCACGTTCGCGAGCAGGGCGGCCATAAGGATGACCGGGATGTTGGACGCGTAGATCAGCTTGATGGGGTACCTTCCTCTCGCGCCTCGAGCGGTCCCGTGCGCGAGGGGGAGTTCGATCCTGCTGGATTCCGTGTATGCAACGAACAGGAAAATGACCACGGTCCCTATGAGCGCAACCATCGGGTTCGGCTGCGCTAGGAATATCCTTTCGTATCCGCCGCCGGAAAGTTGTGGTGCTGACATATGGTGGAACAGGTAGATCGTCTTCGGGATGGTCCCAGCTGGCGGGTTATTCTGCACGTCTATCGGCAACGTGTTGTCTGCGGGATGCCAGTTGATCGAACCCGTGAATATCTGCTGCGCTACACCCGCCGCTATGAACAGTGATATGCCGCTCCCGATCCCCCACTTGGAGACGACCTCATCCATGAGGAATACGAGGTACGATCCCACGACCAGCTGAATGACTATGAGGGACCTCGCGAGCCCTTGGCCGTGTCCGGTCAAGAACCCTTCCATGTTGCCTATGAACTTGGTGGAAGGCTCCATGAAGCCGTAGACCTGGGGCGCGGCCTCGACGACTATCATGATGATGACCATGAGCTTCTGGGTGCCCTGATAGACCGCCTTGTCCTCCTCTTTCTTCAGGTTGAGCTTGATGATCTTCGCGCCTGTGAACAGCTGCATTATGATGGAGCCGGTGACGATGGGGCCGATCCCGAGGTGCATCAGCGAGAACTGCGCCCCGGCAAGTATCGCCCTGTACTGGGCGAACAGGTCGACTCCTCCCTCCGTGTCCAACCCATAGATCATGATGTTGGTCATCGCGAAGTATATCACGAGTACGAGGATGAGCCACATCATCTTCGTTCGGAAGTGCACGTGCCCTTCAGGCTTCGTCACTGCGGGGAGTCTGTCCGTCAGTGGCTTGAGCTTGTAGAGCAAGCTCTTCTCTTCGTCCCCCTCAGCCATCAGCACCCTTCCTTGATCCAGGCGTTTCCGGTCCTATCTCCAGTTCGATCTTCATTCTTTGACTAGCGTTCCGCCCGCGCTCTTGAGCTTCTCCAGCGCGGTTGCGGAAGCCTCCGCCACCTTCACCGATATGGCGGTACTGATCCTGCCTGACCCGAGCAGCTTGTCCACGCCCATCTTGGTCAAGTCGACGCTCCACTTGCCATCCTTCTGAGCCGCGAACCCATCCTTCGCCATCGACGGGAGCGCCTGTTCGACTTCCGAGAGGTTCATCGTGACCTTGTGGCACACGACGGACTGCGGTCTCTTGAACCCGTGGTGGCCGAAATAATCAGGACAGTATTTAACGACACTTATCCACTTGTGCTTGTGGAGTCCCGCGTTCCCTCGGCCGCCTCTCAGGCCAGCTCCTCTGCCGGCCTTCTTGCCGCGTCCGTGGGTCCTGCTGCCTCTGAACTTGCTCGTCCTGCTCACCATCTACTTCCCCTCCACGGGCTTAGCGAGCATGCGGTCGAGCAGCTTCTCGATCTCCGGGCCACGGTATCCGAGTGAGCCGCGGTCGACGTACGCGTGCTTCGTGCCCTCGTAACCGTGTCTCGGTGGCGGAAGCCTCAGGACCGGCTTGAGCCCTTTCACATCCGTGATCCTCGCTTCCCCCTTGTCAATGGCCTTTGCGAGCGAGAGTATCGATGTGTATTTCGAGTTCTCCTTGACGAACGCGTCGGTCAGCTTTCCGCCGCCCGTGACTTCGCCTTTCTGAAACAGCAGCCTCGCGACCGTCTCGTGCGAGAGCTCTCCCCATGTGACGTAGTCCTTCACGACCTGGAGCATCCCCTTGGTGGTGTCGTTCTGTGGGAGCACCACGCATTGGTTCACCCTCGTGAGCTTCATCATGTTCATCGTGACGACGGCCCCGTGCTGTATCTTCGCGTGCCCTCGAACCCTGACTATGGCCAATGCTGGCATGCTACTGCACCTCCTTCGGTGCTGATTCCGGGGGCTCGTCTGCCATCTCCGGGGGCTCTTCATCCTGAGGAGCTCCCGCGACATGGATCTGAACAGGGCCAGACACTATCTGGAGCCTGCTCTTCTGCTCTTCGGTGACTCTCAGCAGTGATGTCTTCCTGAGGGCCTCGAACGCAGCGATCGAGTTGTTGATCGTCGTCTTGGTGTGGCCTTTCGTGAACCCCCAAGCGTCCTTCACTCCCGCCATGCGGAGCACGCTCTTTGCGATGTCTCCAACTGCGAGCCCTGTTCCACGCGGAGCCGGTTTCAGTGAAACGACGACCGAACCCGAGTGGCCGATCACCTCGAACGGAAGCGAATGAGGTGTCAAACAGCCGCATTGCCACGAGCCGCAGCCTCTCTTGACCTCGATGACGTTCAGCTTGGCGACGTCTATCGCAGCTCTGATCGCAGGTCCGACCTCCTTGCCCTTGAGCCTTCCCAGACCGACGAAGCCGTCGTAGTTGCCCACGACGACGGTGATCGCGAACCTCACCCTCCTGCCCGAGTCTGTCATCCTCTGAACCATGTTGACATCCAGAACCTCGTCGACCATGTCTGGCAGAAGGATGTCCACGATCTCGGGCTCCCTCAGGGGCAGTCTTGCTCTCAGGGCCTCGCTCATGGTCGTTATCTTGCCCTCGGCCACAAGCCTGCCCAGCCTCGTCTTCGGTATCCAATCACTCATTGGTCGCACCTCCGATCTTGCCCTTCGCGCCTTCGAACATGGCAGCCGTGCCCTCTCGCATGTGCTTGCCCGTGATCCTGTCGTCCGTCGGCAGCATCTTGTCGCTGTGCGGCACGTCTATGCCAGCGTCGATGATGCCCCTCAGAGCGGCAAAGACGATCGCGCCCTTCGTCGGCTTCCTGAGCCCTATGTCCAGCACAGCCTTTTCCAGGCCCTTCTCCTTGGCCCTCTTGCCTGCCAAGAGGCCCGTTAGGTAGGCGCCCGGCGTGCTCTTGCCCGAGCCGGTCCATCCGAGCTTCTCCAGCTCGGTCGAGACCGCGGAAGCGAGAATGACATCGCCGTCTGCCTTATACTCGACGAACTGCACGCGCACATTGCGGTTGGATTTTCGTACGACAGCTCTTGCCATACGGCCTCTGATAAGCGCGGCCCTGTGCCTGTAATCCGTTCTTCCCTCTCTTCTTCTTCTGAACGGAACTCTAGATCTTGGTCCTGTAGCCATGTCACTCACTCCTTCAGGATATCCTCAGACTTCAGGTGCGATACCAAGTGCGATTTGTTCTTGAACACCCCACCCTTTGCCTTGAGGTAGTATATGCGGTATGTCGAGGGGTCGATCTTGCCCGTGTCTCTGAGCTCCTTGAGCTTCCTTCGGATGGGCCTGATGGCCTGCATCCAGCGCTCCTTCGAGGGCTTCCTCGCTCCCTTCCGGCCCCGTCTCGAGCCGTGTCCCGTCTGTCTGCCCTTTCTCTTCTGCGCCTTCTCGAACTCGGCTCTTCCTCTGGAGACTCCTTTCTTCTGCCTCGCGACGATCGTTCCCGAGTTGATGAGCATCCTGACATCTGCCCGGGTGATGGCGTCGGAGACGTCCTCTGAGCGGTTCGGATCTACCCAGACTCTGTTCACGCCGCACTTGAGGAGCTCTGAGGCCATCCTTCGCTGGTTCTTGAGATTCATCTATCATCCGCTCCTGTTGAGCACTCTGATTCCAAGCTCGTCCGCCTTGACCTCGATCTCTTGGCGCTTCCTCATGCCGACCGAATGGGCCACTCTTGCGGCTTCCAGCTCGGGCCTGATCTTCTCGAGGTCCTTGGCGTTCCATACCAGGACTTCCTTGAATCCTGACGGGTGAAGGAACCTGGCGTCCTTCGGGGAGCCGTACCCTATCGACACGACGTTCGGCCTGTAGGCGTAGTGCTGTCTCATCTTCGAGTGGTCTCCCTGAGGCTTCCGCCACTTGACGTTCTGGAGCCTCTTTCTCCTGTGCCACTCCTGCCTGAGGAACGTCGGCCTTCGGGCGTGGATCTCCGCTCTCTTCCGGAGCGCGTACAAGGTCTCCTTCGAGAGCTTGGGCTTGAGCTTCACCTTGTAGCCCTCGTCCTCTTCGATCTTGACCTCTTCGTCCTCCTTCTCACCCTTCTTGGCCTTCTCCTTCGGCTTCTTCTCATCGGCTCCCTTCCCGGCCTTTTCTTCTTTCTTCTCTGCGGCCTTCTTGGGAACCGTCTTGACCTTCCTGGACTTGACGGACGGCTTTGGCTTCTCTCCCTCGTCCTCCTTGGGCTCCGCCTGGACCTTCAGGTCTTCCTTCCAGTGCTCGATAGTTTTAGGGCCCGCTCCCTTGAGGTGCTCGTGTATCTCCTTCGTCTTTTCCTCGTCTGCGAGGGCGGCCGCGAGTTCCTTCGGCGACCTGACGCCAATGGCTTCGAGCTTCGGGATATATTCCTCCTTGAACATGTGGAGCTTCATGAATTCGTCATGGTGTGCTGGTTTCTTTTCTGCCAACGCGTTCACCTCCCCGGCTTCTCGACGATGTAGATGCCATCCTGGAAGACCCTCGGGTCGAACCCTTTGATCTTGGTGGCTCGTTCGATGTTCGCGGCTGTCTGTCCCACGTCCTCGACGTTGGGGCCGTTCAGCAGCACCTGATCTCCCTTGACGGTGACCTTGGTGTCGCCCAGTATCTTCGTCTTCCTCGGGCACTTCTCTCCAAGGAAGTTCTCGACCACGAAGGTGTCGCCCTTGATCGCGGTCTTGATCGGGACGTGAGCGTACACGATCTTCATCTTGTACTCGAATCCTTTGGTCGCGCCCACGAACATGTTCCTTATGTGCGCGCCATAGGTGCCCACGAGCGCCTTCTCCTTCTTTCTGGGCATCTCGCTCGAGACAATGACGTGCTTTCCCTTCATTTCGAGCTTCACCCTCGGGTGGGAGAGCCTCTTCGAGATCTCCCCCTGGGGTCCCTTGACCTTGACGACGCCTCCGTCAAGCGTAACATGGACCTTCTCGGGGACCTCGATCTCGTCCTTCAGCAAACCTAGTCGCATTGTGAACACCTCAATACACGAACGCCAGCAGCTTTCCGCCGACGCCTCCTTTCTTTGCTTCCATATGAGTCACGACGCCTTTGGTCGTCGTGAGTATGAGAACGCCGAAGTCCTGCGCGGGCAGATACCTGGCCTCGTACTTCTCGAGGTCGGCCACTTTGACGGAGTATCTCGGCCTGATGACTCCGCAATCGTTTATCTGGCCTGAGAGGGCGACCCTGAATATCCTGCTCCTCCCGTCCTCGACGAGCTCGAACTGCTTGATGTAGCCGCTCTCCTGCATGACCTTGAGCACGCGGCCTACAAGCTTCGAAGACGGGCGGACCGTGCACTCGCCCTTGCCGACCTTCTCCGCGTTCTTGATGACCGACATCGCATCGTTTAGAGTATCCTGTAGCATGTCATCTCACCTCATGAGTACTTCCTGAAACCGATGTGTGGCGCGATCTCCCTGAAGCACTGCCTGCACAGATGCATTCCGTACCTTCGGATCAGGCCCCTCTTCCTTCCGCATCTGGTGCATCCGATGGTTCTTCCGAACTTCTTCTTGGGCTTCAATCGACCACCTCCACACCGAACTTCGATTTGACGAACTGCATGCCTTCCTTCTTGGTCACCCTGTGGTGCTTCGGAAGCTTCGTTCGCATTATCTTCCTCTTCTGAACCCTTCTGCCGGGTCGGCCTATGGCAGTCGTCACATCGAGGCCGAATATCCCTATTTCGGGGTCGTATTTCATGCCCGGGAAATCCGTGTAATCCTGTATCCCGAACGAGAAGTTCCCCTCGGTGTCGAACGAATAATTCGCAATCCTGTTATCCCTGATCCAGAAGGCCTTCTTCACGAACTCCTCGGCTTCGCTCCTTCTCAGCGTCACCTTGCATCCTATCTGCATGCCCTCTCTGATGCCAAGGTCCCTGTTGGTCGTCTTCGCGATGGTCCGAATGGGTTTCTTGCCAGTGACCATCTGCAGGACCTTTTCCGCTTTGATGAGTCTCTCGCCTGCGTCGCCAACGCCTATGTTGATGACGGCCTTCTCGAGCCGGATGTCCATCATCTTGTTGGTCATGCGGCCTTCGCCTCCATCAGCTTGATCTCGGGGGCCTTGTCGCCGATGACGAAGACGTTCTCCTTCACGGTCTCGAAGCCCTCCTTGAATGTCACCAGGTTCGGAGCCGACCCTCTCTTGATCTGGTAGTTCTCTATGATTTGGACTGAGCCAGGGTGCGACCCCCCGACCAGGAACGCGATGCTCCCCTTATCCAGCTTGAACGCCTTCATGATCTTCTGGGACGGTAGCTCGATCTTGAGCACATCACCCGTGCTGTACTGGTCCTTGGGAAGGAGGATGCATCTGCCGTCGTGCATGTTCAGCTGCACCTTGCCCTTCCTCACGACCTTCTTGTCATCGACCCTCGCGAGCTTCCAGTCCTTCTCACTATCGTCGATGGGGATCAGCTGAAGCTTCGCCTTGTAGTCGATCAGCATCCTGAAGCTCTGCTTCGTCTTGAGGACAGTTACGACGTCCATGAGCCCGACTGGGAACTTGTAGTTCGTGACGATCTTTCCGTCCACCGCGATGGTCCTGCTGCCGATGATGAACCTCGCCTCTCTCGAGTTGTCGCACAGCTTGAGCATGTCCCTGACGACCGCAAGGAGCGGCATCGATTCTTGGGTTCCGTGCGGGCCTGGGCTCGGCTTCGTGATCCAGTGGCTCGTCTTCCTGGGAACTGCCCAGCTCTTCGGCGCTGCCATCCTCTTGATGTGTTTCTTCATCGCAAATCACGCTCCCTTGAGGCTGTCCAGTTTCTCCTTTCTCCAGGGGTCGGACAGGTCAAGTTTGGTCAACAGGACGTTCGAAGGGTCGACAGGCTTCGGCTTCTGCGTGCCATCGGCCTTCGGAACGGTGACGTTCTCGATTATGAGCTTCAGGCTCTTGAGGTCGACACTGGCTACCTTGGCCTCAGACGTCTTGAAGTCCTTGTCCCCTCTGATGACCCGCACCGTGTCTCCCTTGCGGACCGCTACTGATCGGACGTTGTACTCCTTCATGAGAGCAGAATCCAGGTGCGCGGACACCATCCTCCTCTTCTTGTGAAGCGGTGCGTTCGCTCTCGCCTTCCTCTGCTTCCTAGCCTTCGTGCTCGTTGTCATTCTCGCTCGCCCCTCACACTATCATCGAGGCAGTTGCCGCGATCCTGGGCCATCTCTCAGCCGCTTCTCGCGC
>JALHSX010000243.1 GCA_022865445.1 Thermoplasmata archaeon
GCTCGGTCCCGCAAGCGAGCTGACCGGTTCGACCTGAACAAAACGATGGAGCTAGCGGCCAGCGGCTATCATCCGCTCGAGGGGGATCTTCGCTCTCTTGATTATGTCCGGCGGGAGCTCGATCTTGTGCTGCATCTTCACTAGGGAGTCTCGAACATCCTCCAAGGATATCTCCCTCATGTTCGGACATGTGGCGTTTGGCACTCCGTACAGGATCTTGCCAGGCGCTTCCTTCCGGAGCCTGTGGAGCATGTTCGCCTCGGTGCCGATGATGAACTCCTTCTTGGGAGATGAGACGACATGCTTGATGATGCCCTCCGTGGAGAACGCAAAGTCCGCGAAGTCAACGACATCCGGCGTGCATTCGGGATGTACCAGTATCTCGGCCTCAGGGTGCTTCCTTTTGAGGGCCTTCAAATCCTCGAGCTTGATGTTCACATGAGTTGGGCAGTATCCCGGCCAAAGGATGATCTCCTTGTCCTTCACGAACCGTTGAACGTAGAGGCCGAGATTCGTATCAGGAACGAAGATGATCTTCTTGTTGGGCAGTGATTGCACGATCTTGACTGCGTTTGCCGATGTACAGCATATATCCGATTCCGCCTTCACATCAGCGGACGTATTCACATAGGACACAACAGGTGCCCCTGGGTGCGCCGCCTTCAGCTCCTTCAGAGACCTCACATCCACCATCGCGGCCATGGGGCACTTTGCCTTGAGGTTCGGGTGGAGGACGATCTTCTGCGGGTTCAGGATCTTGGCTGATTCGGCCATGAAGTCGACGCCGCAGAAAACGATGATCTTCGCATCGGTCTTGGAGGCCTGAACGGATAGTCCGTACGAATCCCCAAGGAAATCAGAAATCTCCTGAACTTCCTTCCTCTGGTAGTTGTGGCCGAGAATGATCGCCGTCTTCTCTTTCTTGAGTTCCAGAATCTGCTTCTGAATGGCGTTCAAGGTCTCGAATGCGGTTAGCGACGGGTCCATATTAATCCTTTCGTCCCTCGAGACCGCAATATCTCTAGCAGCTCGGCGATAATAGCGCCAGAAGCTCATCTAGCGGTTTCTTTTACCTCGAATACATTCAAATATCGTCTGACCGATGCTTTGAAGGTTGTCAATGAAGCCAGTGATAGACCCAAAGTTGTGCAAAGGATGCAACATATGCGTCTACATCTGCCCCAAGAAGTGCTATTCGAAGGGGGCGGAGATATCCGAGATGGGGTACTTCGACGCAGTGGCAAGATCAACTGAGAAATGCTACAACCACAACAGAGAGGGCAAGCTCATATGCGAACTGTGCGTGCTCAGCTGCCCGGACCAGGCTATCTCCTGGCACCCGGAAACCGAGGAGGAGAAGAGACGATGACGATAGCTCCCGGTGAGTACTTCGTTCAGGGGAACGATGCGTGCGTTGAAGGTGCTGTCGCAGCCGGCGTCAGGTTCTTCGCGGGCTATCCCATCACGCCTTCCACCGAGATTGCCGAGGGCCTCTCTCACAGGCTGAAGGGTGCTGACGGCGTATTCCTCCAGATGGAGGACGAGATCGCATGCATCTCCGCGGTCATCGGAGCGTCATGGGGGGGCGTCAAGTCTATGACGGCAACCTCTGGCCCTGGTTTCTCACTCATGCAAGAGGCGATCGGCTATGCAGCGATGTCAGAGACCCCGGTCGTGATCGTGAACGTGATGAGGGGTGGCCCATCCACGGGTCAGCCTACTCGAGCGTCTCAGGGCGATGTGATGCAGACGCGGTACGGTTCGCATGGCGACTACCAAGTCATCGCCTTCGCGCCCGCCTCAGTCCAGGAAATGTTCGACCTCACGATCGAGTCATTCAACTACGCCGAGAAGTACCGTGTGCCAGCATTCCTTCTGTCGGATGCCGAAGTAGGCCACATGAGAGGCCTGCTAACGGTCCCGGACAAGATCAGGATAGTGAACAGGAAGGAGAAGGGGCTTCGGAGACCGGACGAGGCGTACGACGTCCCCGACGACCTTGTCCATCCGTTCCCGATTTTCGGGAAAGGACACAAAACCATGATAACTGGCATGACTCACACGGACGATTCGCGGATCGAGCCGGAGGATGCCAAGGTCCACCAGCAGCTGATCAAACGGCTGTCCGAGAAGGTCCTCAAGAACAGGAAAGATATCAACAAGTGGGAACTCACCTGTCCGGATTCGAAAACGATGATTGTCTCGTACGGTTCTTCCGCTCTTGGCCCAAAAGAGGTGGCCGTGTCTGATGAAAGAGTCGGCCTTCTCAGGCTCAAGAGCATTTGGCCACTTCCGGAAGAGCCAATCTACGAGGTCGCCAGCAAGTGCGACCAGATCCTGGTCTGCGAGATGAATCTTGGCATGCTCTACTGGCCGATCAAGAGAGTGGCGCTCGAAGCCGGCTGCAAGAAGGTCGAGTTGCTTTCGAAGGTCGGCGGGGAACCTCCAACCCCGAGCGAAGTACGGCACAAGCTTCGGGCGATGGGGGCGATCTGATGGAGCTCTTCGAGTTCTACCGAAGAGACCGATGGCCACATGTGTTCTGTCCAGGGTGCGGCAACGGCACGGTGATGAATTGTTTCTACAGGGCATTCAGCGAGCTCAACCTGCCTCTGGACAGGACGGCCTTCATCGGCGGGATCGGCTGCTCTTCGAGGGTCCCGCTCTACATAAACTCCGACGCACTTCACACGACGCACGGAAGAGCAATCGCCTTTGCGACCGGCCTCAAGCTCTCAAAGCCAGAACTGAAGATCGTGATATTCACCGGCGACGGCGACCTGGGCGCCATCGGTGGCAACCATTTCATCAACGGCTGCCGACGCAACTTGGACATGACCGTGATCTGCATAAACAACAACATCTTCGGAATGACGGGAGGGCAGGCCTCGATCACGACTCCACACGATTTCAAGTCAACCACAACGCCGTTTGGCAACAAGGAGTATCCATTCGACCTGGCAGAGATTGCGGTGGCTGCGGGCGCCAACTACGTCGCCCGATGGACTACGAGGCACGTCCACGAGTTGACCAAGTCGATGAAGACCGCGCTCCAGAAGAAGGGGTTCGCCTTCGTCGAGGTTGTCTCGCAGTGCCCCACCAACTTCGGCAGACGGAACAAGATGGCCGATCCAACACAGATGCTGGAATGGTTCAAGGAGAGCTCCGTCAGGCGAGACAAGGCGAGGCTTGCAGCCGTCGACCACGTAGACCTCAATCTGGCAGGTCAGGTCACCGTGGGGGAGTTCGTGGACAGGAACCGGGAATGCTACGAGGAACTCATCGGAGTTGAGAAGCATGGATAGGCAGATCAGGTTCTCCGGCTTCGGTGGCCAGGGCATCATCCTAATGGGCATCGTCCTCGGACGCGCGGCCGCTCTCTATGACAAACCGATCGGCGAAGACGGAAAGCCCAAGAGAAAAACCGCCATCCAGACTCAATCCTACGGCCCTTCGGCCAGGGGCGGCCATTCCAAGTGCGACGTCAAGATCTCGGACAAGGAGATGCTCTACCCGTTCGTGGAGATACCCGACTACCTCGTCATCATGTCCCAACAGGCTTATTCGAAATACATCCACGAGAGGAAGCCCGATACAAGGATCCTGATCGATCCGGACCTCGTCCTCGAAAGGCCGAACGGGGACGTTTTCTATGTGCCAGCGACGAAGGCTGCCGAGAACATAGGGACCAGGATTGTTGCCAACGTGGTGATGCTCGGAGCTTTTAGGGAGATATCCGACATCGTCTCATATGATGCGCTGGAGAGAGCCTTGTTCGATTCCCTTCCAAGACCTACACACGATCTGAACAGATCCGCTTTGGCCGTCGGTGCCAAGCTTGGAAGAGAGGCGTTCGAGAGCAAGAGCAAGGATTAAACAACATGACAACATTCGTATCGACGGAGCGGGGAACTTGATAATCGAATCCGTGTTGAAAGAAGGCCGGAAGTCACTTGCGGAGAACGAGGTGAAGGAGCTTCTGCGAGAGTCGGGCATCCCCACAACGGATTTTCAGGTCGTGCGGAAGTTCGAGGACATCGACCAGAAGAAACTGAAGTTCCCTGCCGTGCTGAAAGTCTGCTCCCCGAACATACTGCACAAGACTGACGTTGGCGGCGTCATTCTCGACGTTGCCAGGGATCAACTCGAGCACGAATTCGCGAAGATGAGAGAGAAGTTCCCCACTGAACAGATCCTCGTGGAGTCGCATCAGGACAGGAGAGTCGAAGTCATCGTCGGCCTAATCAACGATCCGACCTTCGGCCTGACAGTCATGTTTGGCCTCGGCGGGATCTACACGGAAGTCTACAAGGACGTCACGTTCAGGGTCGTCCCGATCAAGAGAGAGGATGCCGAGGAGATGCTGAGGGAGATCAAGGCGGCACCGATCCTGGAAGGTTTCAGAAAGATCAAGGTCGACAGGGACGCGATAATCAACATCTTGATGAAGGTGTCCGCGCTCGGGGAGAAGTACATGGACAAGGTCGACCAGATGGACCTCAACCCCGTGTTCGTGAAGGAGAAGGGCGCCGTCGTGGTCGATGCGAAACTGCTCTTGAAGTGATGATTGATTGTGAGTGGAATCTGTCTGTCGCGAGGTGTCTGCAATGATTGCTAAAGGTGGTCGTGGGCTGGTCGGGCTAAGCGCCTTTGCGACCGCTGCAGCTCTCCCATTCCAGCTCTATGTGGCAGTCGGACTTGCTGGTCTGACCATATTCCTTATCTGCGTCTTCAGGGATCCCAGAAGAACGATAGGGGACGGCATTGTGTCCCCGGCAGATGGAACGGTCAGAGCCATTGACCACGAGAAGGGCCTGGTTTCCATCTATCTTGCACTAAGGAATGTTCACGTTACAAGGGCGCCGCTTGAGGGAGTCTTGGAGAACTCCCTCCACAAACTGGGAAAACACCGGCCTGCATTCTCGAAAGGGACGCCAAGCAACGAACGACTTGAGATGTCGCTCATGACCCGAATCGGCAGAATCTCGATAATCGAGATGACGGGCGCGATCGCCAGACGTATCGTGCCATATGTCAAGCAAGGCCAAGAACTTGGGAAGGGAGCGAAGATCAGTCTCATTCGGTTCGGCTCCAGGGTGGACCTCTACCTTCCACCATCAAGCGTTCGGATAGTTGTGGAGAAGGGTCAAAAACTGCGCGCGGGCGTCACATGCATCGCGGAGGTCTGTGATGGCCACGTGGAATAGAGTCTCTTTCGGAGACCTCTTCACGCTTGCGAACGGAGTCCTCGGATTCATCGCCATCACCTACATCCTCGATCAGAAATTCCTAGCCGCAACCAGTCTTCTGTTCCTCTCGATGATCATGGACGGCCTTGACGGCATCATCGCGAGGCGCTTCGGCAGCAAACATTCGATGGGACAGGTGCTCGACTCGATCTCGGATTCGATATCGTTTGCATTCGCTCCCGCCCTTCTGGTATATGCTGAGTTCCATACGAATCTTGGCTCCGGTCTGGAGAACGGTGCCGTGCTGGCATGCGCGGTCGCCATCCTCGCCACGGGCCTTTTCAGGCTTGCGAGATTCAGCGCTGGCGGGTACCAGCTCCCGCATTTCGTCGGAATGCCAGCACCGGCTGCCGCGCTCTTGATAGTCTTGCTGTGCCTGCTATTCGGGGCAACGGAAGGCCTTGACCCCAGCAGGCATTATTTTGCCTTTGAAAAGCTCCCATGGCTGGTCTTGGGCTTCAGTTTCCTGGCGAGCTATCTCATGGTATCCGAGATTCCCTATCCGAAAGTCCACGGAAAGATGGCCGCTGCGACGGGGTTTGCCCTGCTACTGGCAGTCCTCCCGTCGGCTGCTGGCCTCCTCCTGGTCGCCGACCAATCATTATATACATCATTCTCACGTACCGCCACTGGCATTGCACTGGCACTGACTCTTGTCTACGTTTTCGGGGGGCCCATCTATGAAAGGATCGAGAGAAGCAAAAGCGGATAGCTACTTCTCGTGCTCTGACTCCGAGAGGGCGGCCTTTGAGGCCGGAGTCAAGATGGGCACCATATATCATCAGTTCGTTGGCGTGCCGCTCAGCGTGGAGAACGTGGAAACTCTCGAGAAAGCCATCGAGGCAGGAAGCAAGGTCCAGCCGTTCGTGGAGCATGTCAGCGTGAGGATCGACAGGTCGAAGCTGAAGAGCAAGAGAGGACAATATGATTACGTCTCCCTCACCGGAGACATGCTGGACGTGACCCTCGTGGTGAAGTACAAGAACGCGAGGGTAAAAGCCTCGATGAAGTTGATCAAGGAGATGAACTACCCGCTGATGTTCATAGAGGAGATCGGGAAGAAGTGAAGGATTCCTGCCCGGTCGCTTGCTGGAACTGAGCGGAGTGTGAAGATTTATGACATTCATCATATATTTGAAAGACCATACAGATGCCGTTTATCTGGGTGCCTGGTGACACAATGACGAGGGGGATAAAGGTAGGTATCACCGGACTTCCGGGGGCGGGGAAGACGCAGGCCCTCGTCAAGGTGATTGAGATGCTCGAGGAGGAGAACCTCACCGTCGGTGGCATGGTCACTGAGCCAATAATTGAGAATGGCAAGAGGGTCGGATTCTACGTTATGGACTGGAAATCCAAGCGCAAAGCCATCCTCGCCCATATCGACACCGAATCGAAGTTCTATGTCGGGAAGTACGGCGTGAACCTCGAAAGCCTGGATACAGTCGGTGTCGAGGCGCTGGTTGACGCGAGCAAGAACTCAGACGTGATCGTGATCGACGAGGTCGGCAAGATGGAGGTCGAATCTGAGAAGTTCGTGAAGGCGGTAAAGGATGCCATGGAGGTCGACAAGCCAATCATATTGACGCTTCACAAGAAATCCAGGAATCCCCTCCTACAGGACATCAGGAGAAGGGACGACGTGCGGATACTTGAGGTAACGCCAATCAATCGAAACCTCCTGCCTTACAAGATTATCAAGCTGATGAAGGGCGAGTACGTTTGATGCTTTCCGGTCTTGCTCAGGTGAGAGAGGGGACGACTGACCTCCTCGTTCCTGAGAGCTACACAAGAAAAGGCCCTGGAACGAGAACTGGCGAGGTCTTCTACAACAAGCAGATGGAGTTCGGCAGGGACATCTCAGTCATGCTAGGCCGCGTGATCTTCAGCGAGGGACAACGCATTCTCGACGGGCTGGCCGCAACTGGCGCGAGAGGACTCCGACTAGCAAACGAGTGCGGAGTGCGCGCGGATTTCGAGCTGAACGACAGAGACATCAGAGCTGCTGTTCTGATGAAGCAGAACGCGGAGCTCAACAGCCTTGGTCATGTTCGTGTGAACTGCAGAGACCTCAGATGCCTGCTCGCTGAAGAACAGTTCGACTACATCGATATCGATCCCTTCGGGACGCCTGTGGACTTCATCGATTCAGCCGTCCAGAGTTGCAGGAACAATGGCGTGATCGCCATCACAGCGACAGACACGGCGCCACTGTACGGGACCTACCCGAAGACATGCTTTCGCAGATACGGATCAACCTCAGCGAGATCCCCTTTCGCCCATGAGACAGGCCTCAGAATCCTGATCGGATTCGTGGTTAGAGAGGCCGCCAAGCACGATCGTGCGGCTGAACCGCTATTGTGCTATCACGCTGACCACTACTTCAGATGCAATCTCAGGATTCGTAACGGAGCCGCGAGGGCCGACGCTGCCATCAAGAAGCTCGGGTTCATCGGCTTCACGCGGTCCACTTTGTCCAGGACCGCCGACACTGCAAGAGCAAGTGACAAGGACGCTGGACCGCTCTGGCTTCTCGAACTCTCATCCAAGGAAGTGCTCAAGGACATGAAGGCGACCGGCGACCTGGGAACTTCTGTCAGGTGCGGAAGGATCCTCGATGTCTGGAGAGACGAGGCAGACATGCCCCCGCTATACTACGGCATGGACGAGCTCGCGAGGAAGACGAAATTGGCCCCGCCCAAGCTGGTGGAGTTCATAGAGTATCTGAGAGACAAAGGAGCGAGAGCTTCGAAGACTCACTTCGATCCGAAAGGACTGAAGACCGATCTCGAAGCATCCGAACTGTTGGAGCACTACAGGAAGTACCACAAGAAGAGATGATTGCGGCCCATCAAACGTTTTATTAGGCGGACTAGGATTGCTTGTATCGATAAGATGCCGTCATTGGTGGTCATTGGCTCTCAGTGGGGAGATGAGGGCAAAGGCAAGATCGTAGATTTCTTGGCGAACGAAGCCCACATGGTCGTGCGGTTCCAAGGAGGCAACAATGCGGGACACAGCGTCAAAGTCGGCGAGGAACTGTTCGCACTTCATCATGTCCCGTCAGGCATTCTCAGGCCTGGTAAGATTCCGGTCATCGGGAACGGTGTGGTCATCGACCCTGGCGTCCTCATCAAAGAGCTCGAAAACCTCGAATCACGTGGGGTGAGCGTGAAGAACCTGAGAATCAGCGACAGAGCGAATGTCATCATGCCCTACCACAGACTGCTCGACGGCGCCGAAGAGAGGATGAGGAAAGGGGGAAAAGTCGGGACGAC
>JALHSX010000244.1 GCA_022865445.1 Thermoplasmata archaeon
ACAACGCCGCGAGGATCAAGGCCAAGATCTCCGGTGAGGGCGCGAACGGCCCGACAACCTTCGAAGCTGACGCGATCATGTGGAAGAACGGCGTGCTCGTCTTGCCCGACATCCTTGCGAACGCAGGCGGTGTCACGGTGAGCTACTTCGAGTGGGTCCAGAACAACTACAACTACTACTGGACCGAGGCCGAGGTCAACACGCGCCTCGACGCGAAGATCACTGCAGCGTTCCACGAGGTCTGGGACATGCACGAGAAGCACAAGTGCAACATGAGAGACGCAGCGTACCTCGTTGCAGTTAAGAGAGTCGCAGACGCGACGAGACTCCGAGGCTTCTACCCGTAGTAGAGACAAAACTCCAACCCATCCGGGGCGATGCTCCGGATGGATCTCTTGATTCTTTTATCGAAAGTTCAATGACCGACCAGCTTTGACGCCTCAGCCTTCTTGATTGCCACGCCAAGCTCGTCCGCCAAGATCAACCTCTGCTCGCCGGATTTCATGTCCCTGAGGGTGACCGATCGCTTCGCCATCTCCGCTTCGCCGACAATGACAGCGTATCTGGCACCCGTCGCAGAGGCGTACTTCAGGTTCTTGCTCATCGTCCTTCTCATCAGGTCGACATCGGCTCGGATTCCCTGCGATCTCAGCCTCGCGGCAATCCCGAACGCGTACTTCCTCATGTCCTCCTTGGCCGGGATGACATACGCGTCAAGGATGGGTGGCTCGACTGCGGGTTTCTCCTTCTCAAGGGCGAGCAAGACTCTGTCTATGCCGATTGCGAAACCGGTGCTGAAGACTGGTTCACCGCCGAAAAGCTCTGAGAGCGTGTACGATCCTCCGCCAAGGACCTGCTTCTCAGCGCCGAGTCTAGGTGCATCGATCTCGAAGACCATTCCGGTGTAGTAGTCCAGGCCACGGACGATCCCAATGTCTAGCTGGCAATCCTCTATTCCGTGCAGTTTCAGAACTGAGAAGATCTCTCGGAGATACTCGGTGGCTTCCGACGGGTCCAGATTGTTCAGGAGGTCGACCTCGCCCTTGATCTCAGCCAGTGCGGCGATCTTGTCGAAGAGCTTCCTCGGCAGCGCCTTGGCGTCGAACATGTCACCCATGGCGTCGAAGTCCTCCTTGTCGATCATCCTGAGGATCTCAGCTGCGGCCTTGGCGTCCTTGATCTCCGCATTGACAAGTGATTTGAGGATCCCGATGTGGCCGATCCTGACGATGAAGTTCTCGAGACCCGCGGCACGCATGCAGTTGATCGCGAGAGCAATGACCTCGGCGTCCGTCTCCGGATTCTTGGCGCCAATCAGTTCCGCGCCCAGCTGGAAGAACTCCCTGAATCTGCCGCTCTGCGGGTTCTCGTACCTGAAACAGTTGCCGACATAGTAGAGCTTCAAGGGCTTCGGCAGAGTCGAGAGCTCGTTGACATAGAATCTGATGACGGATGCAGTGATCTCAGGCCGCAGGGCCATCTCCCTGTCACCCTTGTCCTTGAACGCGTACATCTCGTCGATGATGCCCTGCCCGGACCTAAGGGTGAACAGCTCCGCGTGCTCGAAGGTCGGCGTGAGAACCTCTCCGAACCCGAACCGGGCGCACGATTCGCGCATGGCGACCTCGACCCTTCGGCGCTTGGCCATCTCAGCAGGCCCGAAATCCCTCGTACCCCTTGGCCTCTGAATCATCATCCGCTTGAACGGCCAACCGTTTCTTAATGCTTTTGGAAGTGAGGTCATGCTCACATTCATATTTCGCCTGGTGATTCCTACCATCGGATGGGAACGCTTCTAATCGCGCTCGCAATCTTCCTGGTGACCTACGCCCTGATATCCATCAGGCGATTCCCGAAGGTCAAGATAGACAGACCGGCCGCCGCGCTCGTAGGCGCCGCCCTGATGATTGCTCTTGGCGTCGTCGAGCCTGAGAAGGCCATCGGCGCGATCCATCTGGACATCATCATTCTACTCGTAGGGATGATGATCCTCGTTGCCGGTTTGGAGCTGTGCGGCTTCTTCGAATGGGTGTCGCTCAGGATGATCAAGTACTCGAAGGACCAGTTCACATTCCTGGTGCTGACAATGGTCGTGACCGGGTCGCTCTCGGCCCTCGTACTCAACGACACGATCGTCCTGCTGTTCACGCCGATAATCATCCGGACATGCAGGCTCCTGAAATCGAACCCTGTTCCATATCTCGTTGCCGAGGCGCTGGCAGCCAACATAGGCAGTGTGGCGACAGTCGTAGGCAACCCTCAGAACGCCTTCATCGCCACGAAGGCTGGCATATCGTTCGTTGACTTCTCCGCAAGGCTTGTTCCGGTCTCCATCGTCTGCATGCTCGTCGCGATAGCGATGATGTACCTGTTCTACAGGAAGGACATAGAGAAGGGAGCGGCCCAGGAATTCAGAAGGAAGATCCTGAAGGATGGGTGGAAGGCGTTCGAGGACGAACTGGTGAAAGGAGACGCTGCGACGACCTCTGGGATCAAGAAGCTCAAGGATAGAAAGGCAGGGCTCTATGCGCTGACCGGCATCACGGCCCTGACATTCCTCGCGTTCATCCTGAGCCACGTGCTCGGCACTCCGATAGCCGTGATCGCGTTCATCGGCGGCGTCACCGCGCTCTTCGTCGTGCCGTTGATCACGGACGTCAAGGCGAAGGAGATGTTGGCCGGAGTCGACTGGTCGATCATACTTTTCTTCGTCGGCCTGTTCATCGTGATAGAGGGCGTCAAGGACTCAATGCTGCTGGACGAGATCAGGAGCGGGTTTCCAGGATTCCAGGACGGAAGCATACCGAGTCTGGAGTGGCTGACGGCTCTGAGCGCGTTCATGTCGAACCTCGTCAGCAATGTGCCCGCGGTGATGCTGCTCAGCGAGATGATTCCCATCTCTCAGACGGATCTATGGCTAGCTCTCGCGGCGAGCTCGACGCTAGCCGGCAACGCGACCATACTCGGCGCGGCCGCCAATGTGATCGTTGCGGAGAAGGCCGAGGGGATGGGAGTCCAGATCAACTTCTGGAAGTTCACGCTGGTTGGCTTCCCGATAGCCATGGCAACTCTGTTCGTATCGACGATAATGCTGCTATGGCTGTTCTGAATGGCCAGATGTGCGTCTGACGACTAGCCAGCACAGTCATCCCCATAGGCCAGTAAAGGTATATATATGTCCGACGAGCATCTACTGACTGTCGGAAGGAATCCGGCAACACGGAGGGATGCACGTGCCAATGAAGCCAATATCTCTCGACAGGGCAAAGGAGATCGCGACCGAGAAGAACCTCAGGCCTGGAAAGGTAAGAGGGACAACCGAGGTCGAGTTCACCCGGGGCGGAAGCCCAAGGGTCGACGTCATCGACTGGCCCGAGTTCGAGCAGATCGTCACCTCAAAGGGTCTCGAGATCCACGAGGGCGGCGGGTTCATGAAGCTGATGAAGAAGACCTAGGCGACGAAAAACCTGCCTTCTTCATCAATCAAACCCTTTAATCTCTAGTTTTCAACGCTTCACTATGATCGTGACAACGTCCTGGTCGGAGACCTTGTGGTCGAGGCCCACTATCTGGCCAGGGAATCTCGCGCTCTTCCCCCATATCTGGGCGTACCTGAAATTCTTCTTGAAGTCCCGGTGTATGGAGTCGCATATCATGCCTATGTCCGAGCCGTCCTTGATGACGAGAGGTTCGACCATATCGGCGTCCTTGCCTTGGGGTTTCATGTATATGTTAATGAACCTGAGCGCTCCGTAGAGCTCCTCCTTCAGCTCGGCGAGGCCTTTCCCCTTCTCTGCGGCGATGGGCACGAGCTTCCAGTTCTTCATGCGCTTCTGGACCTGCTTCAGGTAGGCGTCGTTCACAAGGTCCGTCTTGTTGATGACCGCGATCGCCGGGAGGAACAGCCTGTTGCCCGAGATGTAATCGATCAGCTGGTCCTCGACGATGTTCTCGCGTATCACGATGTCCGCGTTGACGTAGCCGTACTCGTTCATCATCTCGCGGACGAGGTCCTCGTCCAGCGTTGACTGCTTCGAAGTGAAGTTGACAGTTATGCCGCCTCGGGTTTTCTTAGAGATGACTATGTCCGGAGGCCTCTGGTTCAGACGGAGGTTCGCCGTCTTGAGCTCGTCGACGAGGACCTGGATATTGGTCTCGAATACATCGATCATGAGGATGATGAGGTCGGCAGACCGAACGACTGAGAGGACCTCCCGCCCTCGGCCTTTGCCCTTGGACGCGTCCTTGATAAGACCCGGGAGGTCGAGGATCTGGATCTTGGCGCCTCTGTACTCCATCACTCCAGGGACGACCGTCAGGGTCGTGAACTTGTACGCGGCGACCTCGCTCTGCGCGTTAGTGATCTTGTTCAGGAGAGTCGATTTCCCGGTGCTGGGGAACCCGACCAAAGCGACGGTTGCATGCCCTGACTTGCGGACTGAGTACCCGACATACTTCGGCCCTTTCGACCGCCTGACCTCGAGATCGTCCTTGAGCCTGGCCATCTTGGCCTTCAGCTTGCCGATGTGATGCTGGGTATTCTTGTTATACATTGTGCGACCGAGCTCGTCCTCGATCTCCTTGATCTGTTCCTCGATGTTGGCCATAGGTTCAAGCCTTTTTGTCGTCCCTGTAGATATGAGTTCCAGCGCCCTGCTCGAGCGCCTGTACGAGCTTCTCGGTGGCGCAAATCACGACCTCCTCGCCGCCTCCCTGCAAGAACCTGATGGCTGCGAGTATCTTCGGGCCCATGCTGCCTGGCGGGAATTGCCCGGAATCATGGAGCATCTTGACCTCCGAGAGCGTTGAGCGCATGAATGGTCGCTGATTGATGGTTCCGAAGTCGAGGAACACATTTTCCACATCTGTGGCGATAACGAACAGCCGCTCCTTGATGCTCGTTGCCAGCATGGCAGCCGCAAGGTCCTTGTCGACAACGGCCTCGACGCCGACGTATCTGTTCCCGCGCCTCACGACAGGGATGCCGCCTCCGCCGCAAGCGATGACGACCTCGGCCTGATGTTCCCCGCCGAACACCAATCGCCTGACGGGTTTGCTCTCGACAATGCCGATCGGATTCGGGGATGGAACCACCCTTCGATGCCCACCCCGCTTCTTGTCGAGCACCATCGTCCATCCCTTCTCTTTCTGGAGATGCCTGGCCTCGGCTACGGTGTAGTACTTGCCTATCGGCTTTGTTGGGTTCTGGAATGCAGGGTCGTTCTCAGAGACCACTACCTGAGTGATGAGGGAGACCGCGACCTTGTCCATGCCGCGCTCGAGGAACTCGGATGACAGCGCCTGCTGCATCATGTAGCCTATCTGGCCCTGGCTTTCGGCGTCGCACACGTCCATGCCCATCGGAGGGATTTCGCCCTTGGCTAGCTCGTTCCTGAGAAGTATGTCCCCCACCTGCGGGCCGTTCCCGTGAGTTATGACGATGTCGTAGCCCTTTTCAATCAGATCCGCGAGTCCTCTGCAGGTCACGGCGACGTTGCGCATCTGATTCTCCTGGGTGGGTTTCTCCCCGGAGCGCAGTATTGCATTGCCTCCGATCGCTATGACCGCGGTCTTCAACGCTGGAACCCCCTGAGGGAAGGGCCTTCGATGGGGAAATCGGGTATTTAACTGCTGTTGCGGAGACAAGGCGCGGGGAAATAGGTATTTATCCGATGAGCAAGTTGCCTCACGAGATGGAAACGCCAGCTCAGCGCATGATGAAGTATCTGAAGGAGCTCCTGGCCAAGTTTTCCAAGACGCCCTATATCATCCCCACGGGCATCGCGATTGCCGCCGGGGTCTATGCTCTTGTCCTGTTGTATGCAGGCACCTTCTGCCTATCAGGACTAGTCGTGCCTTTGGCACTGCTCGGGGTCATGTGGCAGTTCGGGATCAAGGGCGTCAAGAAGCTTCTGATAATCGGCGCTGTCTCATGTCTCGTGTTCAGCGGCGTCTGGGCGTGGTACTACACCGACTACTACCAGCATGTTGACCCTGCAATGGCAACGAGCACCGAGACTGTGGTTTCCAACGGCACCACGGTGCCCATGATGACAGACGGCTTTGTCACGCCGCTTTTCGGAACGGGCTCTACGGTGTTCAACTTCACTATCACGTTCAACCTGCCGGACAATAGCACCACATGGTCCATTGAGAATGTCAACGTAGCGATAGCCAGTATTAACTTCCCGTCCGCTGAATCGCGCAACCACTCGATGCTCAGGGTTGCTTCGGCGGACAACAGGACAGCCCACTACTATTACAGCAGCACCGTCTCCGAGCCGGTCAGCCAGTTCATATTCTGGGCGAATATCAGCGGCGACTGGATAGTTGCCACGGAGCACAGGGGAGGGGCGGAATACGCACTCAATGGCCCGATATACAAGGACTCCTACGCTGTCGTGGCTCCGCTCATTCCGGTGGGCGTTGTGCAGGTGTTCGTCAGCTTCTACCCCATCTACGCGCTCCTGCTTCTGATGGTCTGGTGGACGAAGAGGGCTCGGAAGATGAGAGTCACGGCGTACGAGAAGGCAGTCTCGGAGAAGGAAAAGGAGACGAAGGACATCCCGAAGGAAGACACAAAAGTTCCGAGCCTCGCGAAAGCGATGGGGCTTGAGAAGGGAGAGGACTTCGTGTGTTCCGAGTGCGGGGCCGACGTTCCCGCAGAGGCGAAGGTCTGCCCCAAGTGCGGCGAGAAGTTCGACTAGGTCATGCCAGTCGCCCTGGGCCTCGCAACACATATTTATCTAGGTAATCCATTTCGACCATCTGGGATGCACTCGGAAACGCAGCGCTTTTGCGTTCCTTGCGGAGGCGCAGACATTTGTCATCAATAGCGCACGAATTAGCGAAGAAGCAGAAGGAGATCTCCGTCTCGGAGTTCTTCGAGAAGAACAAGCAGATACTTGGCTTCGACTCTTTGACGCGCGCACTCATCACTTCTGTCAAGGAGCCTGTTGACAATAGCCTTGACGCCTGCGAGGAGGCGGGCGTTCTTCCGGACCTTTTGGTGCGCGTGGAGAAGATCGACAACAACGAGTACAGGGTGACGGTCGAGGACAACGGTCCGGGCATCGTGAAGAAGCAGGTGCCCAATGTGTTCGCCAGGCTTCTCTATGGATCGAGATTCCACACTAGATCTCAGAAGAGGGGCCAGCAAGGCATAGGGGTCTCTGCGGTCGTAATGTACGGCCAGCTGACGACAGGCAAGGCAACGAAAGTCAAGTCGAAGATATCAGATGAAGACGTCGCGTACGAGTGCGAACTGATCCTTGACACAAAGAAGAACAGACCGGACATAATCAAAGATGATTTCGTCATCTGGGACCGGGAACATGGCACGAGCTTCCAGGTGTACGTCAAGGGGAAGTACATCGGGGGCAAGCAGTCCATATTCGAATACCTGAAGGGCGTAGCCATCGTCAACCCGCATGCCAAGATCACATTCGTCCCGCCCGAGGGGAACACCATCGTTTTCGAACGCGCATCCGAAAACGTTCCGCCTCCGACGAAAGAGGTCAAGCCGCATCCTGAGGGCGTCGAGCTAGGCGAGTTGCTCAGCATGGCGAAGTACACGGAATCCCTCAAGATGACGAGTTTCCTCAACTCCGAGTTCTCGAGGATATCGTACAGAGTTGCGCGGGAGATATGCGAGCTCGCGGGAGTGCAGCCGGATCTGAGACCAGATCGCCTCGCGCTCGAACAGGCGGGAGCGATACTCGAAGCCATCAAGAAAGTCAAGATAATGGCACCTGAGACCGACTGTCTCTCGCCCATCGGGGAGACGCTCATCAGGAAGGGCCTCAAGAACGTTCTCGGCCCGCTGAAGGCGGAGTTCTACGCCCCTCCGATCACAAGAGAACCGAAGGTCTATGCGGGCAACCCTTTCATCGTCGAGGTCGGAATCGTTTATGGCGGACAGCTGAACAGGGAGGAGACAGTCCAGATCCTGAGATTCGCGAACCGTGTGCCGCTGATGTACCAGCAGGGCGCTTGCGCGATAACACAGGCCATCGAGGCAGTCGATTGGAGAAGGTACGGCCTCGAACAGCGCGGCGGCCAAGGGATCCCGTTCGGTCCCGCGATCGTGCTCGTGCATGTCGCGTCGACCAAGATACCGTTCACATCGGAATCCAAGGAAGCGATCGCGAACATCCCCGTGATCAAAGAAGAGATCGAACTCGCCCTGAAGGCGTGCGCGAGGAGATTGAAGACACATCTGAACAAGGCCGAAAAAAGGAGCAAGACGAAGGTGAAGTTCGAGATCGTCCAGGACATAATCCCGATGATAGCCGAAAAGAGCGCGAAGATCGTGGGAAAACCAGTCCCGAAACTAGCTGTGACAATCACCAAGATCATGAACGTCGTCTGGATAGAGGACAGCATCAAGTCCGAGAAGAACAGGCACCACATCTCGGTGAAGATCTACAACTATACACCCAAGACGCAGAGCTTCCACCTGCACATGCTCGTCCCATACGACAAGATAGACCAGAAGACTTTGAAAGAGAAACCGCTCGAGATACGAGAAACGAACAAGTTGACCTGGGATGTCAAGCGCATTGCATCCACCGAGATATTCGAGCTGACTTTCGACCTTCACGGAATTCCGCTGGAGCAGTATGATGACAACGAGATCTACGTGAGCGGCATCGATGCAGCATCTATCATCGGCGCCGAGGTCCTGCCGGGCGACTGGGATCTGGAACATCTTAAGATCACGGAAGAGGGCGAGACGGAGCCCGGTGAGGACGGCGAGGAAGGCGAGGTCGACTACGACGAGGGGGCGGAAGTGATCAACAATGAGGAATGAGGAGCGCCACCAGAGGGCAGTCGAGAAGCTCACCGAGATCGCGGGAAGCGTGTATGACCAGATCGACGACGGCAAGATCCCGAAGATGATGATACCGCTCAGAACAAAGAGCAACATCAGGTTCGACTCGAAATCCGCGGTCTGGAAGTACGGCAAGGCCATGGGGGCGAGATCCGCTAAGAAGCTGACAGGCGCGCAGATGCTCCTTCGGACCATGTACATGCTCGAGTTCATCGAGGACATGATCAAGGAAGAGAAGAGCTCGACTCTGAGAGAGATGTACTACATCTCAGAAGGCTGGGCGAAGGGCAAGTTCAACGCCCAGGACGAATCAAACATGCTCGCGGAGGACCTCGAGATCATCACCACCTGCATGAGAGAGGACTTCAAGCTCAGGCCCGAGGAAGACGGCGCTAGAGTCATCGGCAACGTGACCATCCAGGAGATGGACAGGAAGGGCAAGAAGAAGAAGATCAACTGCAGGGACGATGTTGGCGACTCTGGCTACGGCATCCCCTACAATGTCGAAAAGGAGAAGATCAATTTCATCGACTGCGACGCGGACTTCCTCATAGCCATCGAGACCGGTGGTATGTTCGATCGTTTGGTCGAGAACAAGTTCGACGAGGACGCACACGCCGTGCTCGTGCACCTGAAGGGTCAGCCCGCCAGGAGCACG
>JALHSX010000245.1 GCA_022865445.1 Thermoplasmata archaeon
ACGGGTATGAGCAGGCCTTCCTTGAACGAATGTCTCCAGACCGAGGCCCCCTTGGCCCGAGCAGTGCGGATGTAGTCCTCAGCCATCACCCTGCCCATCTCCTGGCGAAGAAAGCGGATGACCTCGCTGATCGTTCCATTCCCTACACCCAGCACAAAGATCGGCAGGAACTGATAGAGCCAACGATATTTCTGCCCCGCGCTCGAGAACCCGAAGGCAAGGGGAAAGAGACCGAGCTTGTGCGTAAAGAAATAGATGACGATGTACCCGAGCCAGAAGACCGGCAGGGCAGAGATCACGTAGGAAAACATGGTAAGGGGCCACGATATCTTGTCCGTTCCGTGCACGGCCGAGTAGAGAGCGATGGGCACTGCGATCAGGAGGGTAATGATGAGCGACCCGATGGTCAGGATGAGGGTGTTGAGCCCAACGCGGAGCACCTCGGGGAGGACCGGCAGGCCCATGCGGATCGAAGTGCCGAAGTTACCCGTCAGCATTCCCCCGAGCCAGGACAGGTACTGTTTAGTCCAAGATCGGGGCACGCCCATGGCTTCGCGCACCCCGGCCCTGACTTCCCCTGTGGACAGCTGTCCTTCGAGGAGCACGCTGAAGGGGTCCCCGGGCGACGCGAAGAGGATGATGAAGACCACGAAGCTCACGCCCAGAAGCAGGAGTCCTGTGATCATCAGTTCCCTGGATAACACAAGGGCTATGGGCCGGATCGCTGAAGACTTCATGGCTGACGATTATCTGCCATCAACGAAAATTGCATCCCCCTCACCTCCATCCTCTCCCCATCGGGGAGAGGATACTGAACGGTTGGTATCCTCCGGAATGACGGTTAAGCGACATCCCCTCTCCCCTGTGGGAGAGGCCGGGTGAGGGGCAATTCCGCATTCCGAAATCCGCATTCCGCATTACTTTATTTCTGATCCTTCTCCTCAATGAACCAATCATCCGCGTACGAGAAGAATTGGTAGGGATGGATGGCCACGCGCCTCACCTTCTTGTGGTGGGCCGCATAGTTGGTGAGCGTCCAGAGGAAGGTGTAGGGGTTCTCTTCTGCCAGGATCGCATGGAGCTTCCGGTTGATCGTCCGACGCTTCTCGTGGTCGAGCGTGAGTTTGCTCTCGTTGATCAGACCGTCCACTTCCGGGTTGGAGTATCCGCCGAAATTGTTCTTCCACGCACCGATCTCGCCGGAATGGAAGAGCGACGAAATGTCCGCCGAATCGTCAAAGACCCATATCGCGAAGATGATGTCGAAGTCATGCTCGAAGAACACGTCTTCCTTCCAGGCCTGCCACTCCTTGAACTCGACCTTGATGTCCATACCGACGTTCTTGAGGTAGTTCTTGAATGCGAGCACAACGCGCTTCACGGCCTCGCTCTCCTTTTCGATCGGGACCTTGAGTGAGAGCGCGAGCCGCTTGCCGTCCTTCTGCATGAACCCGTCAGCGCCGCGGCTGAAGCCCGCCTCCTGCAGGAGGGCCTTTGCCTTCTCGGGATCGAAGGGCACGGGCTGGACATCGAGGTTATAAGCCCAGCTTCCAGGCGCAAAGGGCCCGGAGATGATGGTCCCATGGCCGTTGAA
>JALHSX010000246.1 GCA_022865445.1 Thermoplasmata archaeon
GCGTCTCCCGCAAGCTTCGCCACTTCCTCGTCCTGGGCCTGCGTCGATATCGTCAACAGGAAGGTCCCCATGTCTATTCGATCATCCCAACCGAAAAGGGACCATCCAAGGTTTCCCTCTCCCCTCGCTTCAGCAATCAGATCATGGTAGTGGCCGCGCTGCTCGCTCAACCTCGTCTTCAGAAGACCTGTAAGAGAATCCATGGCAGAGGCGAAAGGCCTGAACTCCGATAGGTCTACAACAGAGAGTCCGACCGTGGAGCTGCCCTTGGCCTGGCCGTGGGGGCTATAGCACTCAGCATAGAGATCTGCAAGCATAGTTGCGACGCCGGCCGCGGACATGTCGCTCGCCGGGTCGTTCATCTTCTCGAGTATCTTATTGTAAGCGTAGCCGCTGTTGGGGATATACTCCTCACTTGCGACCAGGTACTCGATCTGGACCTTCTCCAAAGGAACCAGTGACAATTCGTAGGCGATCTCAGCCATCCCGATCGTGCAGCCATCGTATGTCAGGATGTCCAAGGTTCCGAAGCCATCCAGAGCCATTCCGACCTCGGCAAGGCTGATCGCTCTCGCGCTAGACGGCCAACCAGGAGCGGCGTGGTCGTCCCAGCAGGTGTAGCCGAAGGCATTCCCGTGGTCCCAGAGATCGAGTGCATAGTGCTCCGCCTGGTAGTTGTCCTTGCAGTAGTCAACGAAAGCCTCTAGCACATGCCAATCGGCCATGCTGACCTCAACACCGTTCACGTCGTTCCCATAGACGTTCATACCAGACAATTTCTCGACGTCTCCATTGACAACCTTGTACAGATAGGCCGGCTGGTCGTACCTGTCCCAAAGCACGATCACGTTCACATTCGTTGTCGATCCGACCGTCTCCATCTCCGCGATATCGGCCACCGAGTCGGGGTCGAGGTTGTTGTCCCCGTCAAGGTATACCATTATCGTCCATTGGGCGCCCGAGCCAACACTTCTGACAACGGGCACCGCATACATTCCCACAAGTACGATCAAAACAGCTACAATGCTCAATCCCCAAGATCTATGAGACATAGCTTGTCGCTCCTCCCCGACAGCGTACTGACTGCGACGCTATATTTCCTTTTTCATTGCCGCCATAGGCATTATTCTGAAGAGAATGCAGGAGTATCACGATTCACCAAACCAGGTCAGTATTGAGATTGTCGTTCGAGAGGACTAGTCGCGGAACTTCTCGAGCTTGCTGACGCTGTATTCCTTGCCGTACTCCGATAGGAGGCTGTCCATCCTCTTTCTTACATCAGGCTCGAAGGGCTCGGGTATATGAGAGTCGAGAAGTCTGACCACGCGCTCTTTCGCGCGCCGATTGGTGTCTCTGGAGCCTGAGGCTGTCCATTGCTGTCTTGTGTTTCTGTCCGATAGCTTTGCCGCCAGATGCTCCTTCCTGAATTGTTTCAGAGTCTCCTTGTGCTTGAGGAAGTTCCCCAGATGTCCGATCTTCGATATGACATTGACAGAGAGAGTCTCCTCGTTGACCTCTATGCCTTGAGCGATCCTGCTCGCGTTCGAGGCGATTTCGTCGTCGATGATTAGCTGGACAGGCGATTGGCAGTTGAATGTCTCCGTCGAACCCATGAACAGCTCGGCGAAATCCGCGCCCGCCAACACGGCCATCAGGGCGGATTGCGTCTTCTCGTACGTGGTCTGCGCATCGACTGTTTTCGAATCGCTCTGCACGCCCACATCGCTCGGGAGACCGTAGTGCTTCGCGAGCTGGACGGAGCCCGCGCCGATGAGGGAGAACTCAGGAGCTCCCGTGGAGGCTATTCCAGACCTCATATCGAGGGGACACGAGACCGAGCCGTAGACCATCTTGGGAGCCTTCGTGGCGCACCTTGCAATCGCGACTGAGCTAAGGATCTCCGCGTTCTGCTGAACGAGGAGCCCTGCGAGTGATGCTGGAGCGGTCCCTCCTGCAAGAGCCATGACCATCACGAACACTGGTGAGTCCAGCTCGGCGTGTCGGAGCAGCGTCTCGATCATGTACTGGTCGTGTCCGAGCGGGCTGATGGGATCGATGTATCCAGGGAAGACGTTCTTACGCCCCAGCTCACGCCTGTCGCCGAACAGGATCTCGACTATCCTCAGCATCAGCTCCAGCTCTGCTTTGTCTCCGCCGCTTCCGTAGGTCAGTTTTGACGAATTCACCAAGCCCGCCATCCACATGACTATGCTCATGGCTTCCGGAGGCACATCGTGCGGGTAGATCGGGATGTAACCCAGAGAGCAGGAGTCCAGCGCGTCCAGCAGCCTGCAGATCAAGATGCCGTCCTGCAAGGTGGCGCTCCGGACCTTCCCGGTATCGGGATCCAAGAAGAGAAGGCACTGCGACCCAGGGCCGAACTTGGTCCTTCCGTCGACCATGTCGACGGAGTGCTTGTCACTCCTCGCGTGCCACCTCCAATTCTTCTTACAGCTCTTGACCGCATCCATGACAGACGATTCGGACATGCGCACGATCTTGGCTTTCTTGTCAACTTCGTATCCGTTCTTCTGAAGGAGGGCGAGTGTCTCCTGAGAATCTACCAGGATCCCTGTCTTCTCCAGGACCTCCATGGTGGCACCATGGATCGCCTCCAAGTCGCTCTTGTCAAGCAGCCTCAACCTTCTCTTCTCTGAAACCATCTGTTAACCTCCTTCGATGACAAACGACAAGAACTAGCTCGCTTCCCAGGGTTTCTCCAGCTCGCAGACATATCCGCCCACGGGCAGAAATGCCTTCTCATAGTTCGAAGGACTCGAAAAGGCAATAAAGACGGCGGTGCTATCAGTGCCCATCTAGGGCAGACGACGACAGTGACGAAGTCATGCCTGTGACGGCGGTACGCGATTGTTTCCGGAGTGCTTGAGAGAATGGTGATAACTGTAAGTCCAGAATCTGTCATCCGAAAGCTCAAGTTCGACTATCTCAAAGCGAAGACCGACTCTCACTTCAAGTCGATGGAAGTGATGACTTTGCTCCTATCCCGCCTTCAGAGATCGCAGTTCGTCGTCAGCGACTTGATCCAAGAGGCCGCGAACCAGATCCAGAGACAGTTCAGGTTCAGGTACACGCTGATAGGCCTCCGCAGCCTCTCGGACGGGCTGTACCGCTACGAGGTCATGTCCGGCATGCGCCCAGATGCCTGGGCAAGTCAGAAAACCAGGACATACAAGAGGACGGACTTCGAGCTGCATACGCAGAACTACAGCGCGGGGGAGCTAAGCAAACAATCGAGAGTCTATCTCGAGGAGGTCAACCTCCTGGGTGCGACAGATATGACTGTTCTGAACCGCCCCGCGCTTCACGGAACGAGGCGAAAGGAAGAGGGCGAAGCGCTCGAAGCGGATTTCATCGACACGCTCATCCTGGGACCCGCGGACGACCTACTCGGATGGATCGAGTACTCCGGAACCATCACCAACGAATTCGCTCCCGGGATTGCCATAAAGAGCATAGAAGTGATGGCAGGAATCCTCTCGATCGCCCTGGTGTCTCAGGGCTATGCAATCCGCTGACTGTCGACGTGGAGTTCTTCCTCGGTCTAATGGTTTTCTGATTGAGTAACAGCCAGACTTTCGAGCATGCAGACAGTTCATTGCAGACCGGGACCGACAATACCGAGGCCGACAGGCTTTTTTCCCAAGTCGCCCTACGGCGCGTCACCAACTCACGCCGGCAAGGAGGTTTGAAAGACATGAAACCAGAGAATAGAGTCTTGGTGCTCACGAAGGAAGAGATCAAATCTGTGCTGACCATCGAGGATACCATCGAGGTCGTCGAGGAGGGGTTCAAGGCATTCAACTCGGGAAGAGCGGTCGTCCCCTTCCCAGTAGCTCTGCAGGTCCCCGACCACAATGGGGACATACACATCAAGCCCGGATACATCAAGGGCTATGACACTTACACGGTGAAGATCGCCTCTGGCTTCTATGACAATCCAAAACTGAACCTCCCGACTAGCCATGGCATGCTCCTGCTATTCGATTCCAAGACCGGATTTCCGCTATGTTTCGAGGTCGACAGGTGCTATCTGACGGACCTTCGGACCGCAGCCGCAGGTGCGGTCGCCGCGCGCGCCCTCTCGAAGAAGTCTGTCAGTCAGGTCGCGGTCATCGGCACCGGCACTCAGGCAAGACTCCAGATCGAGGCGCTCAGCAAGGTGCGCAAGTTTGACGAGCTCAGGGTCTGGGAACCTGTACAGTCGACGTGCGCGGAGAGAGTCAAACAGTACGTCGCCGACATGAAGAAGATCCTGAATGCCAAGATAGTCGCCGCAAGAACGGCCGAGGAAGCGGTTGTCGGAAGCGAAATCGTTGTCACAGCTACAATGGCTTCATCGCCACTGGTCAAGGCGGCGTGGATCGGCAAGGGGACCCACATAACCGCCATGGGGTCAGACTCGCCGGAGAAACAAGAACTCGAGACCGCCGTGCTCGCGAAAGCGGACAAGATCGTGGTCGACAGCCTGAAGCAGTGTGCTGGCCTCGGTGAGGTGCATCACGCCCTGTCCGATGGCACCATAACGGAGAAGGACATACACGCGGAGCTGGGCGAGATCCTGCTCGGCAAGAAGAAGGGAAGGGAGAGCGACGACGAGATCACCATTTGCGACCTGACAGGGATCGCGGTACAAGATGTCGTCACATCCCAGCTCGTCTACGAGAGGGCACTGAAGAAGAAGATAGGCACTTACGTCTCTGTCTGATTGCTCATTTCACGCTGGGCGATGAAGAGTCCGTCCCCGCTAGAGCACACGACTACAGAAACCTTTTTCGTTGTGTCGCATATGCAGCCATAACGGTGGAATCTTGAAGATCGAACCATTCGAGATGGAACGGTGGCAATCCAAATACGAGCGCCTGGTCGACTACGAGTTGTCGGAGAGCGGCGTTCACGCCCTCAAGTTGAGCGAGCTCCTAGGAAGCCAGAAGGCGACGAAGGAATTCCTGGAGACCCCCTTGGGCTATCCCCAAGCCGATGGCACACCAGCGCTCAGGTCGGAGATCGCAGCCATGTACAAGGGCGCGACCCCTGAGCACGTCTTCGTGATGAACGGCTCCTCCGAAGCGAACTTCGTAGCCGCGTGGCACCTGTTCGAAAAGGATGATGAGGTCGTCATCATGGTCCCCAACTACATGCAGACCTATGGACTCGCGAAGACCTGGGGAGCGAAGATCAAGCCGCTCAAGCTCCGTGAATACCTGGACTGGCAGTTCGACCCAGAGGACATCAAGAATTTAGTAACCAAGAAGACGAAGGCTATCCAGGTCTGCAACCCGAACAACCCAACAGGCTCGGTCATGGGTAGGAATCAGCGCAAGGCGCTGATCGACGCCGCGAAGGACTCGGGTGCGTGGATCCTATCCGACGAGGTGTACTTGGGTGCCGAACGAGAAGGCCCACGGACCGAATCACTATGGGGACACTATGAGAAGACCCTGATCACGAATGGCCTCAGCAAGGCGTACGGGATGCCCGGCCTGCGGATCGGATGGCTAGTAGGGCCACCGAAGATGATCGAGGAGATCAAGCCCCACCACGACTACCTGACATTGACACCCGCGAAGCTTTCTGACCGACTCGCGCAGCTCGCCCTGGAGCCAAAGATGCGGGAGAGGATCTTTTCGCGCACCCGATCAATCCTCCAGAAGAACTACCCGATCGTCCGGGACTGGATGGATGACCACGCATCCCTTTTCTCGCACGTGCCGCCGACCGCAGGTGCGATCTGCTACATCAAGTACAACATGAAGATCAACTCGATGGACCTCGCGGAACGCTTGAGGAAGCAGAAATCAGTCCTCATCGTGCCCGGGGACCACTTCGGCATGGACGGCTACATGCGAATCGGGACAGGACCGCCGAAGGACTACCTTCTCGCGGGTTTGAACCGGATAGACGAGCTCCTGCGGGAGCTCAAGGCAGGCAAGAAGAGGTAGCTATCGTATCTCGGCATCGACTCGGACGCCGGCGCGTTCCAGTTGTCGACGTTATGGGGCTCCTACAATCAGCCGCCACTCTGTCGAAGTCGCGGAAGAGCCAGGACGATGGCAAAGAGTCCAACCCAAACCAGGAACAACACGATCAGCAGCGGGACGTTGCCAGGGTATTGTCTGTTCAGCAACCAGATGGCTCCCACGAGGGCAATCGTTCCACCCCAGAACATGATGTATGAGGAGCTGCTTGCCGCTTTTGGATCCTGCTCCCTTTGTCGGGTGTAGATCCCAAGGACCGCGTAGAATACTCCTGCCTCAAGCAGGAAGACGGGAATCACCAATATCCAATCGTCGAGTGTCCAAGCGATTGCGATGGAGACCGCAAATGCTATGATGAGGTATCCGACCGACAAGCTCTCGTATCCGCTGCGCCTCGAACTGCTCATTCTGCCGCCATCCTCTGCATCGTATTGCGGGTCGGGCTTAAGGCTTTTGTCAGCGGGAAATGACTTAAGTCAGTATAAAGTTTCGGGGACGGGGGAGTATTCTTGAATCAGGGAAAGCTAATGACGATTCTGAGCATGATAGCGCTCGTTGTTCTAGTTGCGCCATTCCTCGCAACCAATGTCGCTTCCGGGCCGGGGCCAAGGAGACCAGTGACCATCTACAATCCGTACTTCGGAGATCTGCACACCCATACTGGGTACTCTGACGCCTACGAAGATAGCACCCCATGGGACGCCTACAAGGCGGCCATCGCTGCCGGTGCTGACTTCATGGCCGTTACCGACCACTGGGCTATCTGGCACGACTACGAGGCATGGGTCATGGATTCGGGGGAGTGGAAAGACGAGCAAGCCGCCGCCGACTTCTACACGTCCAAGAAGTTCGTGGCGATGGCGGGTTACGAGGCGTATCTGCTCGGGCATTGCGGGGAGATCAACGTCTACAACGCGGATGTTCCTCCTGCGGAGCCCGAAGGATACAAATTCGACAGACTGTCCAACTTCTACGACTGGCTTGCTCAGACTCCAGGCGCGATCGGCCAATTCAACCACCCGCTCTATGTCAGTGACAACTTCATGGACTATGCCGACTACACTCCGACCAGAGACATTGGCATGAGCATTATCGAGGCGTACAACGATGTGTTCTACGAGGACAGCTACATCATGGCGTTGGATGCTGGCTGGCACCTGATGCCCTCCGCCAATTCGGACACGCACTATTCTGACTGGATCGCCGGCCACGAAATGAGGACCGTGCTTCTTGCGCCGAGCCTCACACCGGAGAACCTGTATGCTGCCATGAGTGCGTCCCGGGGCTACGCGACCCTCGACAAGAACCTGCGTGTCTACTACACTCTTGATGGGGCGGTCATGGGCTCGAACCTGTCCACGGCCGACGGATCCTACACCGCGTCGATACAGATCTCGGATCCTGATGGCAGAGCGGACGCAATCAAGCTTGTCGAGATAGTATCCGACGGTGGAATGGTCGTTGCGAGCAAGAGCTTCAACAGCGCAACCGTCGAATGGACGACCACGCTTACTTCGGACAGCGCACACTACTACTACCTGCGCGTGACAACAGCATCCAACTTGGACGGCGTCCCCGGCGTCACTGCCTGGACGGCTCCCGTGTGGACCGGGCGCTAGACGCTGGCACGAGTTGTCAAGTCACGGTCGGTGGCATCCAGACCAGCATTGATGGCTACTCGAGCAGGCCGAACCTGTCAAGGGACTTGACTACACGCGATACGAATGGATCTACTCCGATCTCCAGATCGAATCTCCCGAAGTACTGCTGTAGAGCCTGCGCGCCTCGATCCAATGCTATTCCAGCCTCCTCTGACCGTTGCCATGGAGACAATGCGGCGATGTTGCTCGGGTACGTCGAGTCGTTTGTCGCAAGGTCCTAGCACACTCCCGAGGGGAAGACAGATAGGGTAGGAACGACGTTCTGGATACAGAGGGAAAGGCGATGAAGTGCGAAGGTTGCGGGCTATCGAATCCTGAAGGAATGAGATTCTGCGGCAACTGCGGAAGGCCGTTGGCGGTCCCTCCGACAGTGTCTATTGATGCGAAATCGAGGAACTGCGTCTCGTGCGGCCGGCCCATCGGTTGGGACGCGTTCCTATGCATGTACTGCGGACACGACTACAGGGGGAAGCCAAAGCGCGGGACTGAGGGACATCTGTTGACGGGCGGGATCCTGACCTTGTTGGCAGGGATCATGGGCATGGCGCTGCTTCTGACAATCTACTCGAACGGCGGCTACGGTACCTTCTCGGACAATCCGGTTATGGTGCTGTCCTTCTCGTGCTGCATCATAGGGGTGATCGGTGGCTACGCAGCCCTGATGCGCAAGTGGTTCCCAATCGCCGTCTTGGGCTCAGCCGCAGCGATCTTCAGCCCTGCGTTCTTCTTCGCCGTGCCTGGGCTCATACTGATAGCGAACTCAACCACACGCTTCAGGGACTATGTGAACAGCAAGTAACGGCGACGGGAAGCGCTCGTGGAAGGGGAGGATGCTGATGAGTTCGACGCTAAAGGCCGTTTCGGACGGGATATCAAAGAAGATGTTGATTGTCATCATCGCGATGCTGGCGATCATCCTGCTCCCTGCGATTCTGGTGTCGGTGCCCACCTCCAAGATTGTGATCACGATCACCAATGCGGACACGGTATATTCAGTCACTGGCTATCTCAGCGTATATGGGGCGAACTACGACATCAATGAAATCCTCCTGATGCCAGGGGATGAGCGCGTTCTGTCCTATTCCTTGAAGGCTGGGACCTACGATGTCCACATTTACTATTCGTTCCAGAACGAGTCGCAGTACTATGGCAGGTCGTTCAGCGCGTCCGTCAGCCTGTCGATGTTCGAGACCGAAGAGGTCCAGATCGACCTTGCGAGATGGTAGTGGTCACGACAGCGATCCGGGTCTTTCTGACCGAGAGTGTGACTGCCTATTCTTCAGTGCGCTTGGTTATCTCCTCGAACACAGGGATGTTCTTGTCCGGCAGATACGAACAGAACTTGACAGGATCGACCGCTTCCGGGGGCTTCACTCCTCTGAGATCAATCTCCCCGCGAGCAAACATCTCGACAGCGACAGCGACGGGCATCGCCGTCTGATATGCTGTCGCATGGATTCCGGATAGCTCGTACGCTTGCTCGTGGGACATGTAGGTCCACGTCCTGATGACCGTGTCCTCAGCGTTCATCATACCCGCGACCTCGGTCAACACACAGCAGTTGCCTTTGAGCTTTCCCGCCAGATCGTCTGGTCTCGGCATCGTGGCAACAACTACCTCGATGGGGGCTATCTCTATGTCCCTGATCTTGATCGGCTTGAAGGACAGCAACCCTAGCTTCTTGAGGAACTGGACATACTCGATGAAGGTCTCGTCGAGAGTTATCATGAAATCGCATCGCTTTACCTTCTTGCCGATGAACTTCGGGACGAGCTCGCTCTCCTCGTGGTCGGTCATATAGACCTTCATCGGGCCTATCGGGTCAGGGAATGAGTAGACCTCGCTGGTGCTCAACGCCGGAGCCCGCTTCCACTTCCCGTTCTCGTAGTAGAGAGGATCCCTGATGCATTCCTCGATCATAGCGTCCGGCGAAAAATACGTGGCGAACTCGTAGCCTTCGAGCTTGCTATTGTCCGCGTCACGAACCCTAACGTAGTCCACTGACTCCATCCTGTCCGCTGCTCGCTTCGCGAACAAATCGGAGGCGCCAGGATCTATGCCCATCGAACAGAGGGCGAATATCCCCGCATCCTTGTACTTCTTGTCGAAGGTCTCCTGGTCCTCGAACATCGGATGGCCGAACTCCTTGTCGCCCGTGGCCATGTCGACGTAGTTGGCGCCTCCCTTGAGACACCCTTCCATTATCTTCAGGTTGAGCGCAGGGACCGTGCCGTTGACGAGTATGTCGACCCTGTCCGCAATCTTGGCGACCTTGTCAGGATCGGATCCGTCCGCCTTGGCGATCTCGA
>JALHSX010000247.1 GCA_022865445.1 Thermoplasmata archaeon
CGCCCAGCTCCAAGCTGCTAATCTGGCCAATCTCAATCCCGAGAGCGAGGGGACAGCCCCCCGTGCCGCACAACAGATGCTTTCGACCGACCCCACCTTCTACGCCTGCGCTGCTGCCGTCATGTTCATTCTCTTTCCATTCCTGGCTAGTAGAAGAGGCACTCGGATTTCCATTGTTCATGCTTGCTTTGCTTTGTGGGATTTCATACTGCAAATCAGGTAGAATGGGGTGGGGCATTCTTTTCGGTCTGGCTCTGACCTCAGTTGTCTGCACACATCATCTAAGTGCTTTCATGATCGTCATTCTGTTTCTTTTCCTCTCAGGTTTCTCGTTATTTCAGAGGAAAACGACGCAATCCTGGATTGGACCGCGAACAAGGAGCAGATTTGTGATTGCGTTGGCAATGTCCGCTACTGTGTGGTTTGCCTATTCGGCCATTGTCGGCGTCACAATCATGGGAACACTTACTGTTCTTTTGAATTCTGTTTTCTTTCCGACTTCAAGCGCTGCGGGGTTCAAGGGCTACTATGTCTATTGGGATGTGCGTGCAATTGTTACTGTGATCCTGAGTGCGATCGTAGGGATATCAATGGTTCTGATTTCCCTGGTTTCAGTCCTCAAACATGAGAGTCGTCTACGGACTTGGGACAAAACAGTCATAGCGTGGGGAGGCCTGCTATTTGCGTTCGTGTTTGCCTTCTCGAAGATATTCAAATCAAGCTCTACTCCCAACTACAGTAGGCTCCTTGCCTTTCCCTGGATCTTTGTCTTGTACTCTGGTCTGGAAAAAACCGTACAGAAGAACAAAAGAGTCGCGTTCTCGACTGCTTGCGTTGTTTTCTGCGTCTTTAACTTCCTTTCGATAAATCCGTACATCTATATGGACAATTACGATCTGGGAAGAGGGGAGCAGTACCTGATGAACTCGCAAATGGTGTTTGACAGCATGACAAATCTGCCTATCGAAGGTGATGTGGTGTGCGATGCTTCGATTGCTCAGGTTGTCAATGGATGGCTTCTTCTGAACGTGGGCATATTGCCATCTCAAACCAATCTGAGTACAGACATGTCCACTTCAGGATCATTCGTCGCGTTACACACTAGCGACGGATATATGGAAAGATTGATCTTAGACTGTGGCTCAAATAAGAGTTTCGGGCTCGTATCAGACTCGGGGAGTCTACTTGTCTTCACGGTGGCGCAGACTACATAGGCGCCTGCGAACCTCCGGCGGAGTACCTCAAGAGCAAGGGTTCAACCAGTGCATTCTCTTAAGCGCTTGCAGAAATTCGCAACCCATCCTGGGGCAAATCCAGACCTGAAGAGAGTCGAATCCGTTGATGGTAATCTGGAGCTCAAGAAAACCCTTGCCAAGAGCATGGCGGACCCCGAGATTGCCAAGCGGTACTAGAAGGCCATGGACTCCGGGGCAATCGAGTGCCAGATCATGAGCGGTGGTGGCGGGATTCCAAGTCTCATTCGTGCCCCCGGAGAGCTGCTGGTTTGTTAGGAACGCCCTTACTCGTTTGAAAGAGCTGGAGTTCAGCCTGGAGTCCCAGGGCTCCGAAATGACTTACGTCGGAGATGACTACCTATGGGAGATCTGAGCTCAAGAATCGTGAAACAGGTCGACAAGGTTCGGAGAACCCGGGACAAGCTGGAGAAGGACCGCCCGTTAAGATCGGAGGAGATCGTCAGCGCGCTCCTGAAAGCCAGAGAGACCAAGAGATGGGGCCACTTATGGGCAACGGCGGCAGTGCTTCGACCGCATCGCACATGGACCCGCCCTGAACAAGGGCAAGCCGGGGGAAATCGTGAACATCGGTTGTGGGAACGAGGGCTCGAACATATATGTCGCCAAAGTCCTGACTCCGGCACTTGAACAGGAGAGAGAACCTCACCAAGTTCGTTTCTAAATGACCCGGCCATGATTTCAGACACTCTCTTGACGGAGACAGGATAAATCGACTCGGCCGGACCCCGAGGATCAAGTTCGTGAACGGGATCTGAGAGAGCGTTGATTGATGTCTTGAGAATAAGAACTGGTGAAAATCACTGATCTGGCCGAGTTGGGGATTACCTGAAGTGGGAGGCTACTTCCCGAGTCCTTTGTACACTAGCCCGACATACTCGATTGCTTCCTTGTTGAACAAGTTCCTTGTGTCCACGACGGCCTTGACGCGTTTCCCACACAATCCCTTCGGGGTCAGAGCAGCAAACTCTGAATGGTCCGTCACAAACACAAGACAGTCCGCATGGTTCATGGCCGACCTCATCGCAACAGACTTGAACACGCCAACAGATGTCTCGATGGAACTGGCCTTTGGGTCGTGCACTATCACATTCTTGACACGTTTGGCGAGCTCCTCGATTATCTCCGCCGCCGGCGACTCCCTCGTATCGGAGATGTCCTTCTTGTAGGACAGGCCCATGACTGCCACGATCGCCTTGTCAGCGGGGACGCCCGCCTTCCTCAGGGCGGCCATAGTTAGGTTCACCGTGTGATTCTTCATGAACTCGTTGACCTCGTGGCTCAGCTCTATGAATCTCGGCACGAACCCGTATTGCTTCGCCTTGTAGGACATGTATAGCGGGTCTAGCGGTATGCAGTGCCCGCCGACCCCGGGCCCGGGGTAATGGGGCATGAACCCGAAGGGCTTCGTCGATGCCGCCTTCACAACCTGCCACGTATCGATGCCCATCCTCTCGAATATCAGGGCCATCTCGTTGATCAACGCTATGTTCACCCCTCGGAAGATGTTCTCGAGTATCTTCACGGCCTCCGCGGAGGCGCAATCAGGCATGACCACTATGCCAGCTTCTACAATCGATGAGTACAGGGCTGTTGCGAGTTCCGCCGACCGCGCATCCTCCCCGCCGACAATCTTCGGAGTGTTCCTGATGTTGTACTTCTTGTTGCCAGGGTCGACCCTCTCTGGGGAGAAGGCGAGCGCAACATCCTTCCCGGGCTTGAACCCCGCATCCTTGATCGCTTTGCCGAGAAATTCATCTGTGGTACCCGGGTAGCTCGTGCTCTCAAAAACGACCAGCATTCCTTTCCTGACTATCTTCTTGACTATCTCAGCTGAGTGCTGGACGTACGAAAGGTCCGGATTCCCACGTTCATCGAGGGGGGTCGGCACGCAGATGATGATGCAGTCGCACCCTCGCAATTGCGAATCTCTCCCGACAACATCGAGGTTCGTTTCGAGCTTCTCCTTCAGCTCAGAGCTCGATACATCGTCGATGTAG
>JALHSX010000248.1 GCA_022865445.1 Thermoplasmata archaeon
CCGTCGGTCGAGCATTGATGAACCAAGAGGAAATGCTGGCGTTCAAGAGAGGAATCGCAGTCAAGGTGAAGGATTCCCCGGACTAGGGCTTCTTCGAAATAACCTTTTCAGCAACGCTCGTGCAAGATAGGAAATCGTCAAGCGTGTGCAGGAGACTGTTCAAAGAATTGGCTTTGATGTCTGCCAGGATTGACGAGCCATCAACCTTCGTGTCCACATAACCCTGGTTGTCCAGCTCGACCGCGTCAAGGATCTTCCTGGCCTCGTCTTCTGATGAGAATCCAAGCCGCAGACTGCATCTGACCTTTGACTCGGAATCGTCAGCTCCCATAGTGAGTTGTAGACAGCGGCCAAGATACTTAGAAGTTGGTGTGAATGCATCTCGGAGCGCGACACAACCACGTCCAGAGAGGAGCGGTGAAATCAATTGAAATGGAAGATCGACAGGACCATGGCGTTCTGGGGCATTTCGTTCGGGATCGTCGCATCGCTCACAGGCATGTTTGTCGTCAGCGCTCTCAGGGGAGGATTCCTTGCAGAAGGGTTCTTCCTTCTTGTTCTGGGCTGGGTGCTCTTCCTGGTCTTCATCGCCAAAATCGCCACACGACTGAGACAAAAGAAGCAGAAGAAGACGGAAGAATGAGAGTAGCCCCGGGAGGATTCGAACCTCCGTCACAGGCTCCAAAGGCCCGCATGATTGACCGCTACACCACGGGGCTGTGATGGGTCATATGGCGACATAGTTGGCAACTCATATTAACGATTTCCTGCAGCGCCTGGACTATCTCCTGGACACGAGGATCACACCGAGCAGCACCAGGATTCCCCCCATCGCCGTGAGCCAACCTATCCCTTGACCCAATATAATCCATGCGAAGATCACAGTCACGATGGGCTCGAAGTAGAGTGTGGCACCAGTCGACGACGCGGTCAGTCCCTTAAGAGCTCTGAACCAGAAAACGTACCCGATCACCGTGCACAGAACGCCCAGGTAGAGAGCCGCGACGAAGAAGCTCAGGGGGAACACAACTGGCTGAAAGATCTCCGCATCGACTACCGCGAAGGGCGTGAGCATCACAGTTCCGATGAGTGCGATGTACGCGGTCGAAATGAAGGGGTCGTATTTCTTCACCAGCTTCTTGCCCTCGACGGTATATATCGCCCAGAAAACCGCGCAGACCACACCGAACAGCCCGCCGAGGAGCGCCTCCCACCTGGAGGCAAAGGCGACCGTCCCATCTGTTATCACGAAATATGAACCGAGCGCGGCGATCGCCAGCCCAACCTTCTGGCCAGATCCTATCCTTTCGCCCAACCTCATGTAGGACAGGAGGAATATCATGACGGGACAGAGCAGGGTTACAAGAATCGCAGTAATCGAAGGGCCGGCGAATTTGACACCATAGTACTGGAAGATGTAGTAGACTCCAATACCAATGAAGGCCAGATAGAGAAACTTGCGCGTGTCCGCTCTCTCGAACATCTTCGGCCTCTTGAGGAGGATATATCCTCCGAAGATGGACGAGGCTACGAGAAATCGCGCCATCGCAATCAACGTGGGCGAGGCGCCATCATTGATTGCCACCTGGACAACCACGAACGAGTTGCCCCAGATGAGGATCGTGAGTGCCAGGATCAAGTAAAGTTTAGTTTTGTCCTTCATCGCGCACCGTCCACTTTCGCGGTCCTGTGGGATGGGATCGCGCTGGCAATCGACAATCTGGCGCAAGTGCCGAATTCCGAATCGGTGTCAATTGCTTGCAGCCCATCGCACGCGAGCAGATCCACCATCTCTCGCTGCTCGCCGGAATCGATCGTGCAACCGTAGGCCCCACCGAATGCCCTCATCTTGTGCTCTGCATCGGAATCAGGTATTATTCTCTTTCCAGCGGTTAGTGGCTCCTCGTTGCCAGAACCTTCATATGCTCAGAACCCGTTTTTTGAACGGGATTCGATGTCATCGATGAAGCAGGCCAAGAAGTACACAGCTCAAGTGAACGAACATCAGATATCCGCCAAGAAGCTGGCAAAGGCTGCCAAATTCCGGGCGAGAGCGGCCAAGATCCGGGAGCAAGTTGCGAAACACGACGCCAAGATCAGGAGCCTGCAAAGGAAGATTGCCGACCTGGAGAGAAGGGCCAACCAGCTGGCAGGGCCGCCTATGAGATAGCGGGCGGTCGAGATACATATATATACAATGAAATAGATATTGTCAGACAATCGTCATACGATGGGATGGGATGTCGAATTGAACAGGAAGCTAGCAGTGCCTTTCGCTGTGAAGGGACTTCTTAGAAAGGATGAGAATCGCGTCGTCAGGATCAGGATCCTGAAGGATTCCGAGCAAGACGGCGACGGTTTGGAGTTCGCAAGGAAGCTCGCTGAGAACAGAGCGCGCATCGATGGCCTGCTGGAGGACATCAGCAAGGACCCGGAGGTCGTCGATTCGCCCGAGATCGGGACCGAGTTGGACTACATCGAGGCGTCCATACAACTCGGCCTTCTCGAGATAACTGGCGAGCTGGAAGAGGCTCCGTACTCTGATGAACTGTTTGAAGAAGCAGTTGCATAGGCGAGAATTGCGCGGGAGCCCTTTCCTCGATTCCGGTGGTTTTTCATGAGGACTCTGGAAGAGGGAGTTGAACACGCGAGCGAGTGCTGGGCGAACAATCTGAACTGCGCGGAATCCGTCCTTCGAGGAGTGTGCTTCGCCCAGAGCGTCGAGCTGACGGATCAGGCCAGGAAGATGGCAACTCCTTTCGGAGGAGGCGTCGGGCGTTCTGAGGACGTCTGCGGAGCGCTGATCGGAGGCGTGCTCGCAATCGGCGTCTCACTTGGCAGGACTACACCGGAAGAAGACAGACTCGCCGGCTATGAAGCAGCAGGCAAGCTCCATAAAGCGTTCCAAGCCCGCTTCGGATCCACATGCTGCAAGGTCTTGAACAAAAGCGACTTCAAGACGCCGGAACACCGAACCAGATGCGGCGAGTACGTAGGCGGAGCGACAAAGCTTGCGATCCAGATCCTCCGGGAAGGTTGATCACAACCTCTTCGGTGTCCACGACCCGCGCTCACTCCGGAAATACTTATATACAAATCAATGGATACATATGCTAGCTCCAAGAAGGGATGGGATTTGGAGACTGTCAAGAGAATCGACGAGCCAGCGGTAGATAGATGGAGCGAGCGATCTGCCGCTTCGGACGCAAACGAATCCAGCGTGAAAGGAGACCTGCCGTTCTTCAGACTCAGCGGCGGGATATTGAGAGCCAACGCGAGGACTTCCAACAGGATCGACGATCTCCTTCGGAAGATGGTCCAGGATCAGAACCGCAGTCGCTACATGCCCAACATCGACAAGAACCTGGACTATCTCCATACCAGCCTCAAGCTTGACATGATCGGCAGGGTGGCCAACGACGTCTCCAATGCGAAAAGGATGAATTCGGAAAAGGCTCAGGGACCCACCCTGGATGAGCGCGTTCGCTCAGAAGAATGATCCTGACCGAGCATCGGCCCAGTCTTCCCTTCGTTGTGCACTTCGTCACCTCACGGAGTATAGGTCAACGTTCCGCTCGCGCTGCACGCACACCAGTACGCCTGTCCCGGCACCAACGCGAAGTCAGTGAAGCCGAATTGAGTGATGTACATATTGTACTCCCCAGTGACCGTGTCATAGGCTGCCACCACATCGATGGTGCCGCCCGTGAACATGCCCGGGATGTCACTCGCAAGCATGGTCGTCTTGACCGTGTTGAAGCCCACGATTGCCCAGCCGCCGCCGTCAGGGACGGTGATCACCCTCGACTGCGTTGTGGTCGGGATGCTTCCGTTGACCGCAATCGCCCTCGCAGTGCTTGAGTATATCCAGTAACCAGTGCTCTCACTGATTGCGAAATCCCATTCCGGTGGATAGACGCCGATGACGAAGATCTGATCATATGCTCCTGTCTCGGGGTTATAGCCGGCCACGATGTCACCGTTCGACAGCCCGAGCGTGTTCGCAGTGTAGCCCCAGCCGACACGAGGTACCGACGCGAAGTTCCATCCACTCACGAGGGACAGACTAAAGAGATTGGGGAAGGTCGCTCCGGACAAGTACACGTCGTACGAGCCCGCCCCATCGTCCTGCCAGACCACAAAAACTCGACCGGGATCTGTCACGACAATCGACGGCCTTCTCTGCATGTCGTTGATGCTTGGCGGCGCCACTTCCGTGCTCGCGGTCAATCGGGTATTGCGTGCGACTAGGTACGCGAAACGGATTGCGTACTTGCTCTGCCTCTCGTCTTCCCAGACAACGTAGATGTTCCCCAGCGGGTCAGCGGCAACGCACGGACTCCTCTGATTGGCCCCGGTCGAGTCGTCATCCATCCTGAAGTCTGGAGTCGAGATGGTGCCAATCGCAGACACGACCGCTGCGTAGATGTCCCAACCGCCACTCCTCGAATCCTCCCAGGCAGCCACTATGCCCCCGCCGGGCATCGGTGCTATGGAAACGGCCCTTTGCGCCGCCCCGCTGCTACCTGTCCTATCAAGTCTGGTCGGAGTAGTGAAGCTTAGTCCTCCATCGGTCGAGGTGCAGACGTACGGATGGGACGTCCCGGTGATGTTGTCCGTGAACGCCGCAAAGATGCAGTCGCCGTTGGACGCGAGAGCTACTCCAGTTTGCCCGCTGGTGCCGCCGGAGGGCGCGACCTCCGCGCTAGACGAGAAGGTCTGGCCTCCATCCGGAGAGTATGCGCCTCTAACCCGCAGGTTATGCGTGCGGTCGTCCGTCCAGGCGATGAAGATTGCGCCCCCAATGGTGGCAGCTATCGAAGGTCGCTCCTGCCACGAAATCACGCCGCTGGAATCATCCACCTTCACGTTCCTCGTGAACGTCGCACCATCATCGTACGACTTCGCGAAGAAGATGTCATAGTCGAACACGCTTCTTCGGTTGTCCTGCCACGTCAGCAGCATGGTCCCGTCACCCGACACGGCGACCGCGGGCTCTATCTGCTCGGATGAACCGCTTGAATCGTCAACCCTCTTGCTTGGACCGAAGGTCGTTCCATTATCGCGGGACACAGAGGCATAGATGTCCTCGTTGCCGGAACGTGAGTCCTGCCAGACAATGAAGAGTCGATAGTCAGGCATTGCGAGAATGACTGGCACTACCTGGTCGTTAGTCTTGTTGTCGTTTACCATGGCAGGCGGTCCGAAGGATGTTGAAGAGGAAGTTGTCCGTATCACAAGCTCGTTCTCTTCGGAGCCCACAAGGAGCGGAGACAGCACGGATAAGGCGATCAGCGAAGTCACCACTTTCAACATGGTGCGCTTGCCGAGATGACGCCTTCTCGAGGCCAGGCGCTCTGCATGCTCGGCCAGCTTCCTCTCTTGTCGGATAGCTGAATCCGGCACATGGCGGTGGCCGTTCGTGCCTATGGCTTGCTGCTGCTCGGGCATGCCCAGAATGCTGTCGCTCAAGTCCGTCCCCCTGATGTTGATATGGATAAAGATATGTGGGAAGAGGTTTTGGCGGTAGGTCCGCGGTCACGCGGGCCTCCGCTTCTCATCGCACCCCAGTTCCTATGGGTAGATCGTGACCGTCTCCTGCACAGTCGTGGTCTGACCTATCGTGTCCGTGACGGTCAGTGTGATGACCACGTCAAAGGGCGGTGATCCAGTCTCAATCAGCTTCACATCCAACGCGAGATACGTTCCCGCGACGGTCCCCTGGTTCTCTCCGGCGAGCGTGCCCTTCACGGCGGTGACTTTGACTATGTCACCCGCGGTCCAGGCCGCAAATCCACCCAGGTTGACACTGTAGAATCCGTTGGTCCCGGAGAGAACGGTCGTGTACTCTCCCGTATTCACGTCAGTGATGGTCACAGTACAGCTGGGCAATATAGCACCCGCAGAGTCGCGGGTGTACCAGGCGACCGGGTAGGGCGGTCCAGGAGCAGTACCACTTGCCACGACCACGTGTTGCGATGTCACGACCGCCAGAACCGATGCTGGGGCGGTATATGTGTGCGACGCAGTCGATGTGGTCAACACTTCCGGCGCTGATCCGTCTCCCCAGTCCCAGGTGTAGCTGACTATGCCATAGTCATCGCTCGATCCGCCTGCATTGACAGTCACCGTGAGGCCGGTTGCAGACGATGTGAACGAGGCCTGTGGGAAGTTGTCAATTATGTTAACGACCTCCTGCGCCGACTCCGAGAGACCATCGTTGTCCTTGACCGTCAACGTGATAGTGTATGTGCCCTTGTCAAGGTAGGTGTGCGACGCAGTTGAAACGGTCAACACTTCCAGCGCTGATTCGTCTCCCCAGTTCCATGTGTACGATTGGATCGTCCCGTCGGAATCAGACGACGCAGATGCATCGACCGCGACATCGAAGTGTGTCACATCTGCTGTGAAACTCGCAGCCGGTGGATGTGGCATCCTCGCTATGACGTCAGATGTTGCTTGACCTGTCAGTCCGTCGTTGTCCGTGACCGTCAAGGTGATCGTGTACGTCTTTTCGACAAGGTATGTGTGCGACGCAGTCGAAACGGTCAACACTTCAGGCGCTGATTCGTCTCCCCAGTTCCACGTGTACGATTGGATCGTCCCGTCGGAATCAGACGACGCAGATGCGACCGTACTAACGACCATCCAGTCCATAGTCGCAGTGAACTTCGCGACCGGTGGATGTGGCATCCTCGCTATGACGTCAGATGTTGCTTGACCTGTCAGTCCGTCGTTGTCCGTGACCGTCAAGGTGATCGTGTACGTCTTTTCGACAAGGTATGTGTGCGACGCAGTTGAAACGGTCAACACTTCCAGCGCTGATTCGTCTCCCCAGTTCCATGTGTACGATTGGATCGTCCCGTCGGAATCGGACGAAGCAGACGCGTCCGCGCTAACGACCATCCAGTTCATCGGCGCTGAGAACCTCGCGACAGGTGGCGCAAGCGGCGGCACAACAGTTACGTCCTGGCTCAATTCTCCAGTAAGACCGTCGTTGTCCGTTACCGTGAGCGTGATCGGGTAAGTTCCGCCCGCTGCATACGTGTATGTGGCTGGCGAACCCATCACAATCGATGAGTGGTCGCCAAAGTCCCAAGCATAGGATACTATGTATCCATCAAGGTCGTGCGAGTCGGTCGCATCAACGACAACCTTGAGGTTGTCCTTGACAACGGAGAACAACGCCTCCGGAGGTGTCGCGGGCCTGAACACGTCCGCTACGGTACATGACGATCCCCTCGGACCGTTTGGCGTCGCAGTGATCTCGTACACGTGGCCAGATGCCATCGTTACATCCCGCGTATCGAGCTCGCCGATCGGGTACGCACCGTAGGCGGCGAACCTGATCCTCTCGTGTGATTTCTCCTCCGGCACGCCGGTCGTACTGTCGTAGACGTCGATGACGACCCATCTCAGGCCGTTGTTCACAATATGTCCAGTCCAGATGCCATATTCTTGAGGCACATACTCCCACGTCACGGCGCTTGCATTGGGCCCCTTTTCGCCCTTGATGATCTCAGTGGCTGCCATAGCCAACGGGACCGCTCCCACGAGCACCATGACGGCGCAAATCAGAATTGCTGCTATTGCTCTCTTTGCCAAACTGCTCTCCTCCCTCTAGAGTGTCCGGCTCGCAGATACGAAAAGCGAACGCTCTCTCGGTTGGCTCCCCCCGAGGTTCCGCCTTCGCACAACAGCCGAACCTACTCAACTCCCTGCCCCTGCATTGCAAGCATCATACTAATATGTTTCTAGCTACTGGCTCCCGAGCCGGCTCCTACTTGTGACGCAGCAGACGACGAGTGTCCAAAGAATGCTGATTCATTGCGAACTCTTCGACCTGCGAGTGCGAGCAGGCGAAGACGAATAGCTAGTCATCCATGAGCATCTTGCATCGGTTCCACGCGATATTCTCAGGTTTCTCAACCTTTGAAGTAGCCCTTTTTAGGGTCTTACAGATGCCGTCAGCTCGATGAACTCATCGCACTCCTTCGACTCAAGATGATGTTGGCGTAGTGGCCGACGAGTCACGAGCCTGTGTGGGAAGCATCCTTAAGAAACCGCACGTATCGACTCTGCCAGGCGAGTTGCACCAGAGGGCGACGCGAGCGATGTTCGGGTTTCCCCGGTTCTCAGCTTCGCTCGCTCATGAATACGGAAAAAGAGAGGTTTGTAAAGGGTTTGCGTTCCGCTTGCCGGCTACTGCTCTTCGGCTCTGCGTCTCAGGCTCACCACAGCGATCAGCGCAATCATGCCCGTGACGGGGATGATCGCCATCGGGAACTCCGGTATCGCGACATCCAGAGTGACATCCATCGCCAGGAACGACCCTGAGACGGCGCTCTGGTTCTCTCCGACGAGCGCGCCCTTCACCGCCGTGACTTTGATGATGTCACCCGCAGTCCATGAAGCAAATGCTCCAAGGTTGACACTGTAGAATCCGGTGGTGGCCGACGAGACGATGGTGTTGTTGTATTGCCCAGTATTCAGGTCTGTGATGTTCAATGCACAGCTGACCAGTATGGCGCCCGCGGAGTCGCGTGTGTATCCGGCGACCGGATAGGGTGGTCCAGGAGGAGCAAGAGCTTTCGCTGTCTCTCTCTGCTGCGTGCCGACGGAGCCTAGGACGATCGCAGAGACGAGGACTATCGCAGCGGCAAACACGATGAGTGCCACGACCGCTCTTGAATGTCTCTCGCCCATGTGCGCTGACCTGTCTCCCCCCAATCGCGATAGGTGGCTCTTCGGTCGTGACGCGCCCTGCGCGCGGTCTATACAGAACTCGACCGCCGGACTCGTGCTCATCTTCCTCGAGCACGAGCGGCCGCTCGTGTCAAGGCCGTTCAATCCAGTCTTCCCTTTGTTGTCCACTTCGTCACCTCATGGGACATAGGTCAACGTTCCGCTCGCGCTGCACGCACACCAGTACGCCTCTCCCGGCACCAACACGAAATCATCGAAGCCGAATATCGTGATGTACATCCTAGTGTACTCCCCCGTGGCCGCGTCATAGGCTGCCACCACATCGATGGTACCGCCCGTGAACATGCCCGGGATGTCGCTCGCATACATGGTCGTCTTGAACGTATTGAAGCCCACGATTGCCCAGCCGCCGCCGTCAGGAACGGCAATCACCCTCGACTGCGTGGTGGTCGGGAAGCTTCCGTCGAGCAGGAGCGTCTCCGCAGCACTTGCAGATATCCAGTATCCAGTGTTCTCACTGATCGCGAAATCCAATTCCGTTGGATAGAGACCGATGATGAAGATCTGGTCATAATCTTCTGTCTCCGGGTTATAACCGGCCACGATGTCACCAAACAACAGCCCGAGCGAGTTCGCAGTGTAACCGTGACCAACAAGTGGCACCGTTACGAAGTTCCAACCTGCCACGAGGGTCAGCTCAAAGTACTGCGTGGTGACCCACCACATGGGGGACATGTCTGTGCTGTACTTCGTGACTGCGGCGGCCATTCCGTCTGTGTAGGTCACGCTCGGGAAGAAATCGTTCACTGTCGAGTAGATGTGAGCAACGGCCACCGAGGCGTTGGGATCGCTCTGCGTCTGTGTGTAGGTGGTACCGTCCCCAAAGTCGAACGTGACATCCAAGATGTCGCCATCAGCGTCGGTCGCGACTGCATAGAAAATCACAGTCTGCCCAACCCAAGGAGTAGCGGTCGACACTGTGAAGCCCGAGGTCGTCATGACAGGAGCATGGTTGGTGCTTGGCGGGACCACTAGGATCGCACCAGTGTCAGAAACATTGTGCGATGGGGAAGTAATGCCCGTCTGGTCATCTACCCACACTGTGAGCGTGTACGATCCCGTGAACTTGTATGTGTGCCTAGTGCTCTTCGTCGTCGTCACTGACACTTTACCGTCGCCCCACTCCCATGTGTACAGGAGAGGATCTCTCGTGTTCGGATCCGTGGCCGTCACTGAGAACGTGTATAGCTGGTTCTTGTCCACATTCATGTAGTCACCCACGGTTATCGACGGCGCCAAATTCAGGAAAACCTGAATGCTCTGGGTCTTTGTAGCGGGCCGTGCATCCGCGCCGATGCGACCATCGGTGACGGACAATGTCACTGAGGGTGTTCCCACGGCAGTGAACCGATGGATCACATTCTGACCATCAACAGTCGTGCCGTCACCGAAGTTCCATGAGTAGGCCAGATTCGGACGATCAACTATGTCGGCGTCAGTCGCTGAACCGTTGAAGTAGACGACTTCACCAACGGTGGGGGCACTCGGCGAGGGCGTCCATGCCAGGACCACCGGCAGCGCGTTGGTCATGTCGACCACCGTCACCTGCTGCTTCGCGTAAGAGATGTACCAATCGGGCCCGACGGACTCCTTGACCAAGAGACGGACTTCGTAGACCCCATCTGTGGCGTATATCTTGGATTGCGCGTAGGAGGTGCTCCAGACGGTCGACGTCCCATCGCCCCAGATCCACTTGTACTCCAGACCGTAATCGTCATTCGCATCCACAGTGTATGTCACAGGATCCGTGGTGGTAGTATCGTAGACTGTCATCGAAACCGTCGGCGCAGGTTGGTCTCTCGGGTTCATACTGACGTAAAGCCAGAACAGGTTGGAGTCAGGGCACAGCCCATAGTGCGCATTCCAGTCCCCATAGTTCGTCCAGTAGTTGGGAGCGACAATCTGCGCAAGGTACAGGTTGTCTCTGTACGCTACGGGCCAATAGCCAGAGTTCTCATACGCCCACCTCTGCATTTCGTCAAGGAGTGCCTTCCTGGTGGCAAAGTCCGAGGTCGTGAGTGACTCGTAGTACATCGGATCATATACGTCGGGACTGTAGTCGTTGACGTCAGTGTTGTTGGCTATGGAACTCGATGAATACAGTTCCATGACATCCAATGACGGCTCAGAGTTCGGAGAGAACCACCAGTCCCACAGATAGACGTCAAAGTCTCCGGAGCTCCACGCGCTGTTCATCGCAGCCGAGGTAGCTGGTCCGCCAACGAGCTGAATCCCAGCTTGACCGGCCCAAGTCTTGATATAGGGTCCCTCAGCCATAATGAAGTCGTACCAATCACAGTACAGGTACCGGAAGCTGAGGACCTGCGTGCCCCCGACTTTGGCTAGCGGGTTGTAGGTGTTGTAGTCGCTATCTGTCGGCAATAGCTCAAGATACGGAGATACCGATCTGTACTTCCAGCCAGCCGCCATCAACGCCGCTCTGGCGCCGGGAATGTCTCCCGCATCAGGAATCACACCTCGACCATTATTGGTGTCCCTCAGCGTGTTACTTCCATAGTTATAGTACCATACTGAAGATGACGGCATCAACGAATCCGCCGGGCTGCCACCACCGAGAAGCGCGGCATTCACGATTGTGGTCTTATCGACGCACGCCTTGAGTGCGTACTTCACAGTCGGGTCCAGGAGTAGCTGATTGCCTATTCCGGACATGCCGTACTTTGCCTGGGTAAATGGCGTGAGCTGGTTGATGCACAAGTCCAAAACGAAACCCTGGCTCGAAGTGAACTTCTTAATATCTCTGCCAGGGTAATCAGAAGGGTTAATACCAGCATACTGCGCCGGGGTCGGCGATATGAGAATATCAAGGTTCCCATCTTTGAAGTTCTGGATGCCGCTTGCGTCCGTCTCTGACTTCACTTTGAACTCGTAGACCTTGGGTTGCCATCCGCGTTCAGTAATTCCGAACCAAGTGGGGTTCATGATATTCGAGGACCCGTAGTCCTGTATCTCGGCTATGTTGTTAAGACCGTAGTAGTAGGGTCCGGAACCGACACATGGAGGTGTGGCATGGTCGTAGTTGGCCCAGCCGACGGGCTTGCCCTGCCATATGTACTTCGGCAGAATCGGCACGCCTACGAGCGCGCTCTGGAACGGAGAGAATGACTCCCTCAGATGGAATATCATCTCGAAGTCGTTGACCCTGGTCATGCCCGTCATCAGGGGCACACCAGTGTCTGGATCATCAGGGAAGTAGTAGTTCATGATGCTCACAGAGTTGTTTTGCGCAAGCCAGAACGAGAACATGACATCGTCGACGGTCAGCGGCACCTGCACAGTCGGCGTGTTCTTGTTGTAGAACGAGGCAGTATGTACTATCCAGAAGTGCCAATCCTTCCCGTCCGCAGAGACCTCATACTTCGTTGCAAGATCATTGATTACTTGGTTGTTCACGTCATACGTCAGCAAGTAGCTGTAGCAAGCCAGTATGAGCATGAACTCCTGACCCATCGTCATGGTATGAGGGTTCAAAGTCCCTACGTTAGAGTAGAAGCCTGGCCAGCCTATGCGCAGCACCCTGCTAGGGTCCACCGCAGATGCATTGAAGGTGGCACTGTGATCCTGATTGCCTAGCAACAGACCTGGCACTAGCATTATCGCGACGGTGAACACAGCCACAAACACAGTAGTCCTAGTCACTCTGCCTTGTCCCGCAATTTCCAATCCGCATTCCTCCCAATATTCTCTATTGTCGACCATTCACTCGGAAGCAAACGACAATTGCCCGTAGAAGACACTGGAGCGTCCCCGAAACGGATTCATCGCCAGAATTGCTCCCAATACTGTTCCCCAACGCATGGTCGAAACGATTAACGACGATGGCAGAAAAGCTATAAGAACATTTCGCAAGGGCCGAGCTACTGACTCATGTAGGCCTGCAACAAGAAACCTATCTCGGGACGGGAGACCGGCAATCCTCGAGAAGCGGGTTATCGATGTCTCAACTTCGGATTGAGAATATCATCAAGGGCATATCCCAGGAGAGTGAACCCAAGGACGACGACCACGATGCACAAACCCGGGGCTAGGATCCACCAGTGCAAGCCATTCTCGAATGCGGAGTTGTCAGAGGCAAACGACAACATCGTGCCCCAAGTGACCTCCCCGACAGGACGCAGGTGTAGGAAGCTCAGTGTTGCCTCAGAGAGAATGGAGACTGCCACGGTGAGAATGGTGTTCGCGAATATCATCGGGAACGTGTTCGGGAAGATATGCCTGCCAATTATGTTGAGGTCCGATGCGCCTATGCTCCTGGCCCTCTCGATGTACTGCCGCTCCTTTATGGAAAGGACCTGAGCCCTCACCAATCGGGCAGTATAGGACCATCCCGTAAGACCGATGATGAGTATGATGCCCGTAAGGGTGATCTCGCCCAGCATCGCCGCCACGATGATCATCAACACTAGCCACGGGATCGATAGGACGACGTCATTCGCACGCATGACGATCTCGTCCTTCCATCCCCCCACATAGCCGGAGTAGAGACCGACAGCAGCACCCAGGAAGGAAGCGATGATGGCGGAGACGACCCCCACGAGCATCGATGTTCTGGCTCCGTAGAACAACTCGTCCAGTATGTCTATCCCGTAGTTGTCGGTTCCCAACCAGTGGTCCGCTGATGGCTTTTGGCGCATTGTGAGAGGATCTTCACTCTGAGTTTTCACATCGCCCGCGATCGATGGGCCAATCACCGCCATGACGCCGAAGGCTATCAGTATTATGATGCCCAGGATGCCCATCCGGTTCTTGACCAACTGCTTCATAATCTTGCGGGTCTTCTTCACCGTGAGCTTTATCTTCTCCTGGCCGGCCTCAGTAATCATTGGCAGACCAGCTCTGAGATTGCGGATTGCAGGTCTCAGATACACACCGCCAATCAACAGCAGAACCCCTAGGATGATGAGTGAGAGCCAATTCTTCTCCAGGAACGTCTTCGGAGGCCCAGTGACGATGATGTATATGGTGTCCGAGCCGGTCCTATTGAGACTGTCCGTCACATTCAACCTGATGGTATAGACCCCGGTTTGGTTCGCATGGATGGTCTGGTTCATCCCGTACAGGTCGGTTAGCTGAGTTCCTGCCGTCCTATTCGAGAAGGTTATGTTCCACGTGAAGTTCAGGTTCCCGGCGCCCTCGAAACCCATCGAGCCGGAACCGTCTAAGGTCACTATAGCGCCTTTCGTAACATTCTGATTGCCTCCCGCATTCGCCGTCGGACCCTCGTCCTGCGCGAGGACTATGGAATGTTCACGCCCTGAGTCCTGGCTATCGCCGGGATAGAGTCCGCCAGCCAAGAGAGCTATGGCTGCGACGAGCAACAGAGATGCGGGCACATGCCGCCAAAGCCCGCATTTTCCCAGTCCAGACCTCGTGATGATTCGCATTGACAATCCTCTAGCTTATCTTTATCCTCGGATCGACGTAGTATAGGAGCATATCTGCGACGAAGTTCGCGACCACGACTGCGATCCCGCCTACGACGACGATGAACTGGAGGATCGGGAAGTCCAGAGTACCGATGGCATCGATCGTTCTGAAGCCGATGCCAGGATAGTTGAAGACGTACTCCACCTGATACGCACCACCTATGATGAACGCTATGTCCATCGCGATCAAGGCGATCATTGGAGGCATGCCGTTCGGAAGCGCGTGGTGCCTCAGAACCCCGTAGTCCGTGAGGCCCTTCGCGCGTGCAGTCAAGATGAAGTCTTCCGTCATCGTGTCAACGAGCGCACTCCTCATCACTAGCGAGACGCCTGCAAGGGACCCTACCGCGAGGACGGTAGCTGGCAAGATGAGGTATTTGAGAATACTCAGAATGACCGGCAGGTTCCACGCCAGATGGCCGTACCTGTCAGAATCATAGTATCCACTAGGAGGTAGCTGTGGCCACCAAGACATGCCCAGAGGGTGCGTTGTGAACAGGGCTTGCAGAATCAAAGCCATCCAGAAAACTGGCATTCCATAGAAGAACAGCGAGATTGATGTTGCCCCAACATCGAATGCGCTTCCTCGCCTGTACGCTGAGAGCGCTCCAATCGCTACGCCGAGGAGGACCATGATGAACGTGGAGGTGCCAACAAGAAGAGCCGTCCACCTCATATCCTGGAAGATAATTGAAGAAACGGAACGATTCAATATGTACGACGTGCCCCAATTGAGAGATATCGTGTTCCAGAGATACCACGCTAGCTGTTCGGGAAGGCTATCATTCAGGTGGAACTTCTCATACAAGGCCCATCTGATGCTTTCGTCATACTTATTGCCCCTCGGGACGATGTTTTGGACGGGGTCGCCCGGCATGAAATGAATCAGGAAGAAGTTGAGAACCATTATTCCGAAGATAGTGATTACGACATTCACGAGCCTTCTAGTTAGAATCCGCCGGAATGTCTTTCTTGACGCCATCTCAAGGACCTCCTTCCTTTCTGCTCGACGGCGCATCCGCTTCCATGCTCTTCCTCAGCATCCACTCGTCATATGTCATGCCCTGCTCCTCTAGGACCTTGAGACGACGAGACGTCCGGGCAAAGCGAATCACTATGAGAACGGGTATCATACAGAGGAGACCTAGGCTCGTGTAGTCCCACCACGACCAGGATTCAACTACAATCACAACCGGCGCTTTGATCTCGAACGGCGTGGCGTTGTATAGTCTGTGGTGATCGAACATCCCCGTCTTGTTGTCTGTGTACCAGATCATGACCCCGTAGGTGCCGGGATTCGCATAGGAGTGACTGAAAGTGAGCGTCACATTGTTCGCCACGAAGTCCGTCAGGTTGAAATAGAGTCTCGAACTGTTGTCTCCAAAATCAATTACCACCTGAATCGGGTCCCGCTCAGGATCTGTGATCACAAGCGTGAAGTTGACCATCTCGTTTATCATACCAGATGTTCCCTTGGACAGATTGTATTCGATGACGGAGAGTACCGGCGGTCGGTTCGTGGAATTGACCTGGACGAAGACCGTCAGGAAGATCTCGTGGCCTGGAATACCATCGGTCACAGTGACAGAGACATTGAAGGAACCGGCATCGGTGTAGTTCCGGTGCACGATGAACGGGTACAGCAACTCCG
>JALHSX010000249.1 GCA_022865445.1 Thermoplasmata archaeon
ACTCCTTCAGAAACTTGGCGAACGGCCCCCCAGTCAGGGCTTTCCTCTTCTCCTCGCCTGTGACGGCCAGGAAGAACCAGGGCTGACGGTTTGAGGCCGAAGGAGCCAGCCTTCCCGCCTCGAGCACTTTCATCAGGACATCGTCGGGCACGGATTTTGAGTCATACGCGCGCACCGACTTCCTTGCCAATATCGCATCGAATACATCCATCTCATGGCCTCCGCTATGGAATCATCAGACACTTCGGCTATGAAGTTTGCGCCCTATCCTCTTCTCAGTGACAGGGCACGCCCTTCTCCGAGTCCCGATCGACACGAACTAGAGTTCAGATGCTGCCCGCAGCAGCCCAGTAGGCCTTCAAGAAGTCCATCCAGCCCTGACCCGCAAGTGCAAAGTTCGGGTAGTAGCTGGACATCTCCCACGAATGGTTCGGCAAGCCTATCCCGAGGCCTGTCAGCATGTGGTCGGTTGAACCGGTCGCGTGCATGCTCACGATTGCGGCTTCGAGGTTGGCAAGGACAGCGTTGCATGCGTCCAGGACTTCCTGGGAGCGCGCCTCGCTCGAAATCCTTTTGACGAATGTACCAAGGTCAATCACGTTGATGGCGTTAGCCCCGTAGCAGTATTGAGCCGCGCCCCTTGCCTTCGAGACGGTTCCTGCGTAGATGTCCATGTTGGGCGTAAGGAGGCTCGTCAGCCCCTTTAGCGACGCCACCAGGTCCGGTATCTTGGCGAGGTCTATGGCGCTGTGGGAGTTTATCCTCTCTCCCGAGTATGGCGGCTTGTTAAGAAGGATCTGCGTCTGCTCGACCATCATTTCGGCGACTTCCCTTGGGGTCATCGACGGGTCTTTCGTCAGTTCCCTGAGCAGAGCGTCGTACGGGAAGCCTCTCCAGCCGGTATAGGTCTCGGCCGCGACGAGGTACTCCGTCTGCAGACCGATTGCATACTCGTAGGCGACTTCGGTGTGCCCGACATTGCATTCGTCCGCCCCGATCACATCGACCTTGTACCCTGAGAGCGCCTGGACGACCTCCCATTGGCTTAGGAAGTCCGCGCCTCCAGTATCAGTGGCGTGATCGTCCCATGCGACTCCTCTCGGGGATCCGTGGTCCCAGAAGACCAAGAGCGTGTGCTCGGAAGGAGAAATCTTGGATGTGTACGACACGAAGCTCGTGAGCGTTGCCGGGTCACCCATGTTCGCCTCCTTCCCGTTCAAAGCGAAGTCCGTGAGCTCCTGCATCTTGCCTGGGAGAACCTTGAACAGGTTCGCAGGCCCTGCATATCTATCTACAAGAACGTAAGCCACCGCATCCTGTGTCGAACCCACTGACATGAGCTCGACGAAGTCGCTTTCCACCACGGACTCGTGGCCCACGTAGACATCAAGGCTGTTGTCTGCATCGAGGTACAGCAGAAACTTCCAAGAGATCTTTGCGGAGACCTTCCCGCCCGCAACCCCTGCATTGACGCAGGGCACTGCGAGAATGCCTAGAACCATGATCACAGCTAGCAGAGACACGACTAATGCTTTGGCTTTCAAGACACGACCTCCCCCCAAGCCCTATCGGCTAGGTCAGTACCCTGGAATGCGTGATGATTATTTATTGGTGGCGGATGCCTGACAAGGTTTAACTCGGAGGATGCTAATCGTCCCGCAGTTCCGTTTAGGGGTGTCGCACGATGGTCCAGCTTTTGGATGTGATGGAGAAAGCGTTGAACGGAAAGCCAATGAGCGAGAATGACTACCAATTGAGAAGCTTCTCGCCAAAGCTCCGTGAGAAGGTGAAGGAGTACGGGATCAAGTTCGACTCCAATAATCCCGTTCCTTCAGACAACTCTCTCGCGGATGATATCTTCGAGGCCGGTGTTGAGCTGCTGGCAGATGTGGGAGCGTACTGCATCTCGTCCGGGCGAGTGATATCGTACAGCGAGACCGAGATCAAGGAGGGCCTGAGAAACGCACCCTCTAGGCTTGAGTTCGGTGAAGGCAGAGACCGAAAGGCACTCGTGCCAAGAAAGGTAGACGACAAGACACCTCCCTGGTGTCTATTGGGAGCGGCTGGAGGGGCGATATCGACGGATTCGGTCTTCAGTTCTCTGATGGAAGGCTATGCCGAGATCCCCGAGACGGACGCCATCACGACTCCAGCAGTCACGCGCGTGAGTGGCCTAAGGGTGAGGCCGGCTTCTCCTCTGGAGGTGATGGCCGCAATGCGAAATGCAGTGTTGGCCCGTGAAGCCTGCAATAGGGTTGGAAGACAGGGAATTCCGTTCATGAACACGCTCGCAACGGCAGAGTCCGCCATCGCTCTTGCCTCTGCAACGCATCCGAGATTCGGTCTACGACCTTCGGACGGTTTCATGATTGCGAGCATGGACCCGATGAAGGTCGATTTCGATCGCTTGAACAAGGTCGCTGTCGCTCTCTCTTTGGGTGCTCCAGTTGGAATGGATTTCGCCCCGCTGTTAGGAGGATACTCTGGTGGCCCGGAGGGAACCGCCCTTACGACAGTCGCGAGTCACATGATGGGCGTTCTGACTCTGCAATCGAGCTACCTGGTACCGTTCCCGCTCCACCTGAGATACGTCTCGAACAGCAGCAGAGACCTCCTCTGGGTTATCAGCGCCTCCGGTCAAGCCATTAGCAGGAACACTCACCTGCTCAGCCTGAGCCTCAACTATGCAGCCGCGGGCCCGTGCACTCCGATGATCCTCCGTGAGACTTCAGCGTCGGTCATCGCGGCTGTCGCCTCGGGCCTCTCGATCGAGTCTCTCGGGTCCGCCTCGAACAAGTATGAGGATCGCATGTCACCAGTTGAGCCGAGGGTTTCCGCAGAGGTCGCTCACGCCGTCGCGGGCAAGAAGCGTGGCGAGGCGAACGAAATCGTGAAGGATCTCTTGAGAAAGTACGAATCGAAGCTGCCAAACCCTCCTTTGGGCAAGCTCATGCACGAGTGCTGGGATGTTGAGAGAAGGAGACCGACCAAGGAATACTCTTCAGTTGTGAAACGCTTCAAGAAAGAGGTTCTCGACCTAGGGGTCGAGCTCAGACCGGAGGAATAGAGGCGTCTCAGGCCTCGACTTCCACTCCTATCTCGTTCCTCCGGAGGACCCCGGGAGTGAAGGGAGGGTTGTACCTCATGAGGAAAGGCTCGTCCCTCGGCTGGATGTTGTGTTTTCTCAGTGCCTCCAGCAATGCATCCGTTCTCTTCTGAACGGTTCTGGGTCCTGTCCGTCCTCTGAACGTGATCACCGCAACTCGTCTCTCGGGCACCTCCTCGATGACCATCCGTGAATCCACGGGCTCGGGTATCGTGTACACCGAATAGCTTGATGGCATCACGAACGAGAACGAGTTCCGTCCGGAGACGACGGGCACGGTCATCGGGATCTTCTCAGAACCGTACTCTGAGGAAATGACTGGCGCGGTCATTGGGATGCTCCTGCTGGACCGGTTCTTTCCAGCAATATAGTCGAACAGGATGCCGAACGCCTCGTTGTCGGGCAATCCCTTGACCGTGGCAAGCAGGATTTTCGGATATCTCCGCATCTCGACCGTGTCCATCTTCTTGACGACTTCATAGTGGATCTTCTCGACCATCGTTCCCTCCTGCTCGCCTTCTCCGCGCTGCCACGCGACTACATTGGCCTGAGTGTTCCCGCGAACACCTGCCACGCCAAGGCGGACTTCGCCACGAGGCTTAGGATGATGTAGACTCTCTCCCCGAACAGGTAGTCCTTCCACTTGCCCTTCCCGCGGTACTGCAGTATCATGTTCACGGCGAATATGTTGAAGAATATCGCCAGGGATACGAATATGAAGTACACGAAGGTCGGAACCGAGGACGAAGCGCCCAGCAGCGCCCCTAAGAAGTATATGCCAAGTACTATCCAGCAGACGAGACCAGCAAACGATCCGAAGATGAATGCGTTCCAATTGGTCTTGTTCGTCGTCTGGTTGTGGAGCTCCATCATGAGGCCGAACAGATTCATTGTCGCATTGAGCGAGAATATGAGTATCAGGCTCGAGAGCTCGTAGATGCCGCAGAGCATCGCGATGACTATTATCATGATCGATGAGCTAATCGCGTATTCGAACCAGCGGGCATAGTTGATCCCCTTCTTCAGGTTCCGAACATACCAGGCGTACCCCTTTGTGGAGACCGAGAAATGGGCTATCGCCGAGACGAACAGGAACATAGCCACCAAAGGCCCGAGCCTAAGGTTCAACAGCGTCTCAGTGTTGGACACTATGGTCTGAGTGGCGGAGTCATAGTGCAGCAGAGTCTCCTTCACGGGCAGCGAGAAGCTGTTGCTCAGCCACAGCATCAGCCCTCCCTGGACCAGATGCAGGAACCCCATCGCGAGGTTGAAGGTCCTCAATTTCTTGAATTTCGTATCCTCTGGTATTTGCGCCAAGATACATCCTCCGGCGCTCTTGAGCCCATGCGAGAATATTATCCTTGCCCCAAATTCGAAAACAAGGCCATCAAGAGCCTCAGGATAAGTGTTCTTCGGGGGGATGGCCCTTCGTGATCAGGTATCTGATATTCCTCTGATGGTCACGAACCCTCGCCCAAGATGAGACCCCATCCTTGAGCAACCCCTCCACGTTCTTCTCGAGATTGGGACCGATGTCGAACTTCTTGCCGTGGAACGAGTATGTGTGTTCGCTGAGATTTCCGGTGTCTGAAAGACGATCCTTGTCAACCCTCTCCAGGTGTCTCCTGTAGTCGTCGCATTTCCTGATGAACGCTCGGTGTCTGTTCTGCAAGCGGACGAGTTCGGGTTCATGAGATATCAGATGTTTGAGGCGAGACAGGAGCTGGTCTGCTTCGTGGAGCTTGATGAAGAGCAGATGCAAATCTGCGTAAAGCGCGGTGCGAGTCTCAGCAGAGGAAGCAGGGAATTCTCCCTAGGTAGTCGCTGCTGGGGAAGATGAACCTGAACCGGCACCTGTCAGTTGGTGATACCGCTCGACATCCTTCCTCAAACGCCTGAGCTGCAGACGGGAGACATCGATGGCCTTTGTCATCATTGCCATGATAGCATCAGCTTCGTTGTTCGGACCTCGCCTTCGCGGTGCGCTGACATCGGCCGGTGCCAATCCTGACATGTCTCGACCTTCTTAGCGTTCGATTTGGCGTTCGGACCTCAAATACCATCATACGTGGTAATCAACACTGATAACATGAACGTCGCGTTGCCCGGGCTGGTAGTGCCCGGGCTTGCAGAGTTGCGACGGATTGGGGTCGTCCCTCCATGGCATGCACAAGTTTCAGCCGACCGACAAACAGCCATTAAATGGCCTATGACTTATCCGGGGAGCAGAAAGGCGAAGGTCAATGGAGAACAAGGACCAACCGAAAGCGAACTGGCGCGTCATGTATCGGGCCGTTCCCTCTCGGGTAAGGTGGCTCGTATACCTGTCCTGCTTCAACGGTGTCGGCTATGGCTACCTGATAATCCTGGTCACTGGGTACTTGGTCCTTCCAGGTGTCGGATTGACTGCCCAGGATGTCGGGCTGCTCCTCGGACTGAACGGCATAACCTCCGTTGTCACCGCCATCCCGATTGGATTGCTGGCTGATCGGAAGGGCAGAAAGGGTATTGTGATGTTCGGCCTCATAGCCGTTCCTCCCGCGCTGCTCGTGTTTGCCTTCACGACCGACATGCTGTACTTGGCGATTGCCAGTATCATCGCGGGGTCCGCTGAGGGTGCTTTCGCAACGGCCTGGAATGCGATGATTGCCGATCAAACCGATCTCAGCAACAGGAACGCCGCATTCTCCCTGTCGTTCGTTTACGGGACGGCCTCTTTTGCGATTGGAATGGCGTTGCCGTTCGCTTTCCCCACTGTCCAGGACTGGCTCGGTGTTACATCGCACGAGATACACACTGATGTGATGCTCATCCTGGGGCTCGTGGCCTTCATCTCTCCCATCACTCTGTGGTTCCTCCTCAAGGACTACAAGGAGGATTTGCACCCGCCGCAGAAATTCTCGTTGAAGGGCAAGAGTACTGGTAGGCTCATCAAGTTCTCGGGAATAAACAGCTTGATCGGTCTCGGCGCGGGGTTCATCATCCCCCTCATACCGACCTGGTTCTTGCTCAAGTTCGGCGTCGAGGACTCGCTCACAGGGCCCCTCCTTGCCGTGTCGAGCCTCATGATGGCACTGGCTGCTATTGTCAGCTCGGTACTCGCCCACAGATACGGTGCTGTTAAGTCGATCGTGACGGTCCAAGGACTCTCCACCGTGTTCATGTTGAGCCTTGCCTTCATTCCGAATGCCGCCATCGCGGCAGGTTTCTACTTGATCAGGTCTGCGCTTATGAACATGGCCGTTCCGCTCCTGGACTCCTTCTTGATGGTCATTGTCACGAAGGAGGAACGCGGACTTGCGAGCGCCATAAACTCGATATTCTGGCGATTGCCGAATAGCGCGAGCACTGTTGTTGGAGGTGTCCTGCTCACCTCCGGCAGCTTCGAAGTCCCGTTCTTCTTGGCCACGGGATTCTATGTTGTTGCCATCGTCCTGTTCTACCGCGTATTCAAGGACGTCCGACCCAGCGCATAGGACTCAGTGCCAATCACATGCCACGGCGAGCCTGAGCTGTCATCGCAGCACCGAGTATGCCGGCGATGACCTCGATGTACCTTATCGTCATGATGTCGGGGAGCTTTCCCGCAACTGTCCCGCCGTACTCTATCCAGCCCATGAGCTCGTCTCCAGGACCAAGTATCAGGGTGTCGATGAAATCCGCCTCCAGAGCTTCGTCTTCAGTCTTCCTCTTGGCCCTCAGAAGGATTGGGCGGTTCACAACCTCCTGGTCCTCCTTGAAAAGCGGGTTCTCATCTTCTGGATAGAATCTGGACAGTTTGCTGATCTCTCCCGCCTTGTAGGTCCCTTTCATGTCGAAGTCGTTGATCTTGTAGACTTTGGCCTTCTGTCTGGCCCAGGATTCCGCACGCATGCCCACCTGGACCTCGTATCTGTACAGTTCGTCGGACTGACTCTTCAGGCCTATCATGGTCCATCTAAACCGGAACTGCTTCTGGATGAGGTTGGCGGCCTCCTGTATGAGGTCGTGAATGGCTATCTGCGGCCTCTGGAAGTTCGACAGGAGGGTCGAGAATATCTCAAGGGTTCTGGAGAATGGGTCATTCCGAATCTTGAGGTAGTCGAACTTGAGTCTCCTTTTCACCGCCTCTATATCCACAGATTCTTGCATGATCCTCCTCACTCCAATGTGTCCCTCACTAGGTCAGACCTGCCATCCTACGCAGGAACTGTCCGTCTGATTGAGCTTCGGATTGATCCGGGAAAGGTCCGAATCGCGACAGCATCCGAATGATGATCCGCAAGACCTTCACCACTGGGTCATCCGGTCTCGGCCATTTCCAGAACGGTCATGAAATAGGCTCTCGAGGCGAGCGCCAGCTGGGGGATGCTGACCGCCTCTTCTGGCTGGTGATACTTCGCGAGGTCGCCCGACTCTCCCGGCCCGAAGCATATCACAGGGACTCCGGCATCATGTGCGATGATATTGTCGTCAGCTTCTGAGCGGCCGATCACAAGCCTCGGCTGCTTCCCCGTGAGTGCCTTGATGCTCTTAGCGGCGGCTTTTACGAGGGGTGAGGTTGGAGCGGTCACGTGCGGATGGAAGAGGTCTCCAGGTGTGGTCTCCAACTCGATTCTGACTCTGCTCTTGAGATTCAGGTTCTTGATGACTCCACTGAGCTCAGCTTCCACATTCCCACTCCTGGGTACTGTGCACCTAATCAGCTTCATGTAGCATTTCTCTGGGACAGTCAAAGTCTGGGACCCTCCAGATATCTTCAGGACAGTCTGGCTTTCCTTCAGGGTTTGGAAGTCGTCAGCGACAAGGCCGTTGGCGATCTTCAGCTTCATCGCATCAAAGGCGCAGATGATCTTGGCAGCATCCGTAACGGCATTGATTCCGTCCTCGGGCTTGGATCCATGAGCAGCTTTTCCTATGACATCGATGTCGAAGTACGAGCCTCCTCTCCTTCCG
>JALHSX010000250.1 GCA_022865445.1 Thermoplasmata archaeon
CTGTCCCTTTGCAAGCGAAGGGGATTCCTATGGCCAGCGTACGACATCTACGGCTCGGTCGCTGGTCTCTACGACTACGGCCCTTTGGGCGCGGCCCTCAAGAACAACATTGAGAACTACTGGAGGAAGCTGTACGTTCTCGGCGAGGGATTCCAGGAGATATCATGTCCTGTGGTGGCACCGGAACCGGTGTTCAAGGCATCTGGACACGTCGACGCGTTCTCTGACATGTTCGTCGAATGCACGAGTTGCGGAGAGACTTATCGCGCAGACCATCTCGCCGCTGGCCTGCACGACAACCCCGCATCCCTCAGCGAGGAAACGCTTGGAAAGCTGCTGAAGGACAAGGACGTGAGATGCCTGGAGTGCAAGGGTGAACTGACCTCTCCAAGGCGATTCAACCTGATGTTCAAGACCTCGCTGGGCGCGGGCAAAGGCAAGACAGCCTACTTGAGGCCCGAGACGGCCCAGGGGATGTTCGTCAACTTCTCGCAGATTTACAGGTACGGCCGCGAGAGCCTGCCTGTGGGCGCTGTCCAGATAGGCCGTTCTTTCAGGAACGAGATCTCCCCCAGACAGGGATTGCTGAGGCTCAGGGAATTCTCGATGATGGAGGCTGAGCTCTTCGTGCATCCTCAGGAGAAATCGTGGCCTGGATTCAAGAAAGTCAAACACGAGAAGCTCTCTTTGGTGCCGAACGAAGGTGCTCCGCGGACGATGGCCTTGGAAGAGGCTGTGAAATCCAAGGTGATCGTCAACGAGGCTCTCGCGTACTTCATCTGGCTGACTCATAAGTTCGCTGTCGACATTGGGATGGATCCGAAGCGCTTGAGGTTCAGGCAGCACAAGAAGACCGAGATGGCACACTACGCCGCTGACTGCTGGGACCTCGAGGCTGAGATTGGCTACGGCTGGGTGGAGATGGTCGGGATCGCGGATCGAGGGAGCTACGACGTTCAGGCACACATCGACCACTCCGGTGCGGATCTGACTGCATTCGAGCGGTTCGACGAACCGAAAGAGGTCGAGCAGGAAGTGGTCAAGCCGAACTTCGGCGCGCTGGGCCCGCAGTACAAGGGCAAGGCGAAGCAGGTCGCCGAGGCGCTTTCGAAGATGTCTCCGAGCGCAGCCAAAGGGAAGAGCGAAGTCCTGGTCGACGTCGGCGGAGAGAAACTGCGTGTCCCTGCCTCATGCTTCGAGGTCATCCTGAAAATGGAGAAGGTCGCCGGACGAAAGTTGGTTCCCCATGTAATCGAGCCTTCCTATGGGGTCGACCGCATCTTGTACGCGGTTCTTGACCATTCATACTCCAAGAAAGACGATTATGTCACTCTCAGGTTGAAGGGCCTGGTGGCTCCTATCAAGGTTGGCATCTTCCCGTTGATGGCCAAGGACGGCCTGGACGAGATAGCATCCGGGATATCCGACGCCGTCTCAAAGGCAGGTTTCGCGGCCTACTATGACGATTCGGGCTCGATCGGGCGGCGCTACGCGCGCATGGACGAGGTCGGAACGCCTTGCTGCGTCACCGTCGACTACGA
>JALHSX010000251.1 GCA_022865445.1 Thermoplasmata archaeon
AAGGCTTCGGGGTCGACGGTCGCCTCTGCCGGGAACACACCAGATTCCTTTATCTTCTTGGTGTGCTGCCAGTGCGCGACAATCGCAGGTGGGACCGATGTATCCCTAGCTGAAGAGATGCCCCTCTCCGGGTCGTTCCAAGTGACGATGAAGTAGGTCGCCGTCGCGGGCATGCCATCCTTCTTGCCCGCGCAGTCGATCCTGAACATATCGTACTCGAACTTCTCCTTGGACGGGGCGGCCCTCCCATCCGACACACCCTTCTGATACATGGCAGTCAGGTAGTCCAACGGAGAGACCTTGGCGCCGCTCGCATCCAGAAGGTTAGTGTCGGCGAATCCGAGAGCCCTCAGCGTCAGGAAAGTGTTCATGTCCTGTGCGGGGAAGCCAATTCTGAATGTTACCCTCTTCGCGTTGAGGTACTTGCCCATCGTGGCTGGTTCCGAGTGCTTTATGAAATACGCCTTGACCTTGCCGATCGGTTCTGGCATCAAAACATCCGTCTCTCCGCCAAGTATCTTCTGCTTCTGGTACTTGCCGTCGATCCACTGAACGGATTCCTGCGTGAACTCATCGAGGACAGTCCGGATGGAGTATCCTGGCCACCCGGCCTCCTTGACAGGAAGCGTGTTGCCCCATGCGCACACGATGTCGATTGCATCGACCGAGTCGAGCCTCTTTGCACCGGCGGCTCCAGCGATGTTCGTCATGCCGGGGGTGCTACCCAAGCCGATCGTCGCGTTTATGCCGGCATCCTTCCACTTCTTGTGGAGCTCCAGCTGCTTCAAACATGTGTCAAAGAAACCGCCAAGGTCGGTGTATGTCGCGCCGCCCTTCAGGCACGCGTCCATCACTCCGAGGTTGGTCTGGTACCATGCGCAGTTCACGACGGATTCGACCTTTTCCTTCTTGATGGTCTCAAGGACCTTCCCCGTATCGTTCGCGTCAAGCTCTATCAACTTGATCTTCTTCGTGAGCTTGAGGTCGTCCATCGCCTTCTTCACGTTGCTCATCTTTCGGCTCGAGGCTATGATGTCCTTCTCGCCGCAGAACTCTATTAGGTCCTGCACACAAAATCCTCCTATCTGCCCCGACGCGCCGAGAATCAATATGCTCATCTCTTGCACCTCCTTTTATTCAAACCAATCGAGTCCTTCAAAACTGTCTTTCAGACTAGACAGTAGCCGTACTGCCACACGCTACTTAAACGTTTTCGGCATATGTCTCCGCGAAGTTGAACGAGTCCGCAATCTGCGACACTTTCATTGACGCCCTGATTGACTTTCAGGGCAGAACTGGGAGTAATTGCGAAATCCATGCCCGAGAAGCGAATCCACATGCGACGAGATTCCTTCACTTCGAGTCTCTTCTTCCTCGCCTTCGCCACCTTGACGTGGAGTCATGAATACTCAAGTCAACATATTGCCTTTCACGAAGTCCTGCGTTCGATCAGCCGACCTCTGCGATGGCGTCAATCTCGACCAACGCGCCCTTCGGAAGGCCGCTGACCTCGACCGTGCTTCTTGCCGGCTTGCTGATACCGAAGTGCTTCGCATAGACTTCGTTGACGGCTGCGAAGTCCCTCATGTTCGTGAGGTAAAGGGTTACCTTGACCACATGAGACATATCGCTTCCGGCATCCTTGAGGACGGCGTGCAGGTTCACGAGCGCACGCTCCGCCTGCTCTGCCGCCGTCTTTCCAACTAGCTCCCCCGACCTTGGATCCGCACCGATCTGGCCCGAGCAGAATACCCACTCACCTATGACCATGGCTTGGGAGTAAGGGCCTATAGGTTTCGGCGCTTCCATAGTGAATACAGGTTTCGATCTTGCAGCCATGTCTCAATCGCCTCGTTTCTCGGCACTCCCGTAAACGACTTCCCCGGAGATAATAGTCTCTAGCACCCTCAACGAAGATATCTTGTTCGGACTGGTCAACGGATCCCCCGAGAGGACGATGAAATCCGCGAGCTTCCCCACCGAAATCGAGCCCTTCGAATCTTCCTCGAACGACGCACACGCTGCGTCGCGCGTGTAGGCCGCGATTGCTTCCTGGGGAGAGAGCCTCTGCACCTCGTAGGGGGCGTTCACGGCGGAATGGATACCGTAGAGCGGATTGAGCGGCATGCAGTCCGAACCGAACACGAGTTTGACGCCCGATGACAGAACCTCCTTGAAGGGGTTGTTTCGCGACGCCCGTTTCCTGCCAAGCCTTGATACGTACATGCCCTCCGTTCCCCCCCATTCGCCCACGAAGTTGGGTTGCATGGACGCAATGATCTTGCGCCGCCGCATCGTCTTCAAATGCGATGGCGAGGGGAGTTCAAGATGCTCGATCCTGTGTCTGTGG
>JALHSX010000252.1 GCA_022865445.1 Thermoplasmata archaeon
GCGAAACCTCCATCGATGAGAAGGAATCCATCTGTGCCGAAAGGCTGTTGAACGGTGGAAGCAGCCTGCTCAGGTTCTCATAGCTACCGGCGATGTTCCTGATCTTGTCTAGGATCAGTCCCGCTGGCGTCAGCAGCCCCCTCACTACTGTAAGGTTCTGCTCCACTTGGTCCATGCTCTCGTTGTACATCCTCTGGAGTGCGTTCTCGGAGTACGCGATCGAAGACCTGAGCAGAGAGATGACGACATCGAGGCTCGATTTGGCGAGGTCGTAGTTCTCGTGTGGGATCTCATCGGCTCTCGAGTTGACAGCCAAAGCGGGCAAGATCATCATGATCGATGCTAAGGCAGCGAAGCACAGTCTTGACGTTCTCAAAGGTGGTCTGGGGAGAGCTCTCATGGATCCTCAAACAAATTGCATCATCACTAGAAAACCTTATCCAATGGAATCTGTCGACTCCTCGGTCCGGATTGCCAGGAGCAGACGCAACAGCCTCACCATTCTCCTATGTTGAGAGTGAACTCGACCACGTCCTTGCTGTTGTCGACCGCCTGGACGCTCACCAACTTGCCCGTGGCGCGCGCGGCTGCCAGGAGCAGACAAGAGCAGCCGAAACACTGCAGTTGCCGGCACGTGTCCGGCCTTTCCTTGCGGACGGTCCTGCACGCATCACGAAGACCGCTGTACTCGACTCGAAGAATGGTGTTGCCGTTCCTCTCCTTGAAATGGAAATCCTTCATGATCCCGAACCCGTGCTTCAGGATCTGGAGCGTTCCCTCCGCGGCCTCCCACCCAACTCCGTCAAGCTTCGTGTTCAGCTCTGATTCGACGCTCTCGAGGAGTCCCGCTCCAAAGGGTTCGACCAGCATGCCCGGGCTCGAACCGTCCTTACCCGGCGACATGATCATGTCGTCCGAGAGTGCCTTCGGTGGAACGATCGGCTTGTTCGTTGCGACGACGAAGACTCTCTCTTTGGTCAGACCGTTTCGCGCGGGAAGATACGATGAGTTTCCCGTCAATGACAGGCCCATTAGGGCATCATTCGCCATCTTTGCGGCTGAGATCATCTCGGATTCTGCGACAATCGTCGATGTGCTCGGCTCGACTAGCAGGGCTATTGCGAACAGCCCGAGAAATAGGATTCCGATCCCGGACACTGCGTATGCATCTCTCTGGTCTTCCAACATCGAAACCCTATGCTGGAGGATCGGATCGTTTGTAGACCCGATCTCGTCGATGCTGGCCTGGGAGTTCCACGCAAGAACAAGAAGGACGATTCCGACGGCACTTATGCCAAGCCCGATGACACGCGCGGGTGAAAGACGCAAGCGCGAGAGCAGGTTGTTAGGTTCCATCGGAAATGACCGTTTCCGAAGAGCGTCGAACTACGATTTCTATGTGCCGGCATGTCTCCAACCGGGTCGCTCATCCTGCGCCTTCACTCATGTGCTATTGATCTCAGCCACAGAACCAGCATCGGATCGATGATTTCACCGTCGCTGACTATACCTTTCTTCTCGAGCTGCTTCTCAGTCCTCTGGACATGGGATCTGGACCTGAGACCATGTCGATGGACGAATTCCTCTCCGTGAGTGACCCTTGGCTCATTAGCAACTGCCAGAAGATACTTCCTGTGCAAGGGACTCTTGATTGATTCCCAGAGAACTGAGTACACGGGTGATTGGTGTTTCAGCATGGAGATCACCGCCTCCTCAGCTTGTGCAAAGGTGGGTGATGATGAAATGTGGAAGAGCTCGTGGGCAATCTTCTGAGCGTAATAAGGATATCCTCCGCTTAGGCCGACTATGAGATCAGCGACGTCCTTCGTGAGCTTCCCTTTTGCCTCTGTGAACTTCATCATCATATATCTTTCTAGCTGGCTCTGCTGAATCGGACCTAGTTCAATCCAGTGTGCGAAATCGGAGAGCGGTGCGGACTTCTCCTCGAATATCTGAGCAAGGATTTGCCTGGTGCTCCCAGCAAACACGTAGCTGACATTCCCGTGCATGTCGAATCTCTGTCTCATCGTCTGCAGAATTGTTGGATTCTCTATCGTAGCTATCTCCTGGAACTCATCAAACATGACTACAACACGTGTCGCCTTCTGGTTCGCGATGCCCTCA
>JALHSX010000253.1 GCA_022865445.1 Thermoplasmata archaeon
AAACTTTGACTTTCATCAGGTCGTCTTCTGCCATCAATGAGCCCTCCATTTGGGGGTTCGAAACATATGATTGCAGGTAAATGCCCTCTATGCCTTTTAAGCCTTTGGTAATCGTCTGGCTGCCCCAAAACGGCCAGATTGTCAACTCCGCAGGTACTTGACGATGCGATGGGTTTTTGTTGTTGGTAGAGAGTCTCGAAGATGACTATGGACCACAACGGGTTGCTCATGGCTCTGCGGAAAGCAGTCTCTGAGCTGGTCGCGCGCGAGGACAGAGTTGCAGTAGCCTATTCAGGAGGGCTTGACAGCTCCGTCATTGCGGCTCTCGCCAGCGAGAAGGCGAATGTGACCTGCTACACCTGCGCGGTGGAGGGATCATTTGATTCTCGCAACGCAGGGCAGTTTGCGGATGACGAGCGAAGGCAGTTCACACTGCTGGAGCTGGGATCGGAAGACCTGAGATCCTTCACACGAAAGGCGTCCGGACTACTCGGTACCACTGACCCGACCAGAATTGCGTACACGATTCCAGTCCTCTGCGTGCTCCACAGAAGCGCTGAGAGAGTTGTGCTGACGGGGAGCGGTGCCGATGAACTCTTCTGCGGGTACGCGAAATACGCAGGAATGAGGGACCCGACGCGGGCCATGGCTGCCGATCTCGATAGGATGCTCTCGGAGTCCCATTCTCTTTCATTCGAAGCGACCAAGCTTGGCAAGATCATCGGGTTCCCATATGCGGCACCAACGGTGATCGCTACCGCGAATGAGACCCCCCTGGGCGAGAAGATCGACCCGACAGGGAGGAAGATCATACTCAGGGAAGTTGCGAAGCTTCTGGGACTGCAATCCCACAAGAGGCCGAAGAAGGCGGCCCAATACAGCTCAGGCGTGATGAAGGAAATGGAACGCCTCGCGAAGGGCGAAGGGCTTAGCCTCTCTCAATGGACGGAAAGGACCGCAGAGTGAAGAGGACACGAATCGCGCTCGGCCTCCAAAGTCCTTAAGAAGTGGCAGAAATTATCTCCATCGATGGACTACGATGAGTTCGCGAGCTGGATGTTCAATCTCGAGCGATTCGGGATAAAGCTTGGCCTTGAGAACATCACGGAGTTCCTCAGCAGAATCGGGAACCCCTCCCGTGAGCTCAAGTCTGTGCACGTGACCGGCACGAACGGAAAAGGATCTGTATGCGTTTTCGTTTCCGAGATCCTCAGAAAACACGGACTCAAGGTTGGCCTCTACACATCACCGCATCTTGTTGATTTCAGGGAGAGAATCAGAATCAACGGCCGTGATATCTCCGAGAATGACGTCGTTAGACTTGGGACCGAGCTCCGGACGGTAATGGATGCGATGACATCCGAGAGCAAGGAGAAGCAGCTCACATTCTTCGAATTCACGACCGGCCTCGCATTCAAGTATTTTGCTCAGAAGAAGGTCGATATCATCGTTGCTGAGGTCGGCATGGGAGGAAGGCTGGACGCGACCAACGTTCTCAGCCCGGAGGTCTCTGCCATCACAAGGATCGGGCTTGAACACACGAACTACCTTGGCTCCACTATCCAGGATATCGCACGAGAGAAGGGGGGCATCATCAAGAAAGGCGTGAGCGTGATCACCTGCGAGCGAAAACCAGAAGCCCTGTCGGTAATCGCGGGCATATGCGAGAAGAAGGGCGCTCCATTGAGGCGAATGGGCAAAGACTTCGTTGTCAACGAAGTCGATCAGTCTCTGGATGGAACCGCGTTTGATTACTCAGGTAGGCACACATATAGGGCCCTGAGAACGAAGCTGCTCGGTGCATACCAAGCCGAGAACGCCGGAGCAGCGATTGCTATTGTCGAAGAGTTGGCCGAACGAAATCTGTTAGTAACAGAGGAGGAAATCAGAAAGGGTCTGCTCGCATCAAAGTGGCCTGGGCGGCTCGATATCGTCTCAAGAGACCCAATGATAATGTTGGACGGAAGCCACAATCCAGACGGGATTGCCACGACCGTCGGAGTCCTGAAGGATCTGGGGTTGACACCGCTGACATTCGTCCTAGGATGCATGGATGACAAAGACTCGCGAGGAATGGTGAGAGCCCTTGCGCCGGTTGCGGAGAAGATCATCTCGACACAACCACGATACAAGCGAGCGTTGCCCGCGGAGAAGCTTGGTGTCATCGTGAGCGAGGAGTTCACCGGGCGACAGGACGTCTTCGAGGATTCCGGGAAGGCTCTCGACCGAGGCGTCAAGGACATATGCGGAAATGGGCTCTGCGTCATCGGCTCGCTCTACCTGGTCGGAGAGGCTCTGTCGTGGTGGAGCAAGAGATGGAACACCGAATCAAAAGCCCCGCACAAGGTATAAATTGCCCCTCCGTATTGAACCTCAAAGGATGCGGCTGTAGTGTAGCCTGGTTATCACTTGAGCTTGCCAAGCTCAAAACTCGGGTTCAAATCCCGGCGGCCGCACTCACATCATTTCTCGAGATGTCTGGGAAAGGACAATGAGCTGGAAGATGCGATAGATGAACTTGGGAGTGGCGGTGCATTGATGAGAGATGGCCCATTCGATGGCAAGCTCAGGAGATTCGCCACGAGCCTGGTACTTCCCGTCGACCCGAACAGAGATGGAGAATGCAATCGATGCGGCGCTTGCTGCATGTTCCTGGTCAGATGCCCGTTCCTGAAGTTCGAAGCTGGCAATCCAAATTCCGCTTCTTGCAGAGCGTACATGATTCGACCACTCCAGTGCAGGAAATACCCAAGGACGAAGAAGGAGCAGATACACCAGCCTTGCGGATACTGCTTCAAGGGCTCATCCGATTGACACCCAGGAGAGAGGCCAGCCATCCCGGGGGTCCGCCTTGCCTTCCACTCTCAATCCCGCACGGTCTTCCTCAGAAGGGCTCTTCTGAGATCCCGCCTGCCTGCAATTGCCCCGAAGGACACTCTCTTGAGCGTCCCGACCTCTGAGACGAGAGCCATGCCGTCAAAGAGGGCCGGCATCTCCCCCTCCTGGAAGTAGTGAGTGAGGATCCCGTTTCCTCTCAAGAAAGATGAGTCCTCGATCTCCTGACCCTTGCCGTATCTGAGATCCGCCCTTCCGAAGCCCTCGATGAACAGGTGCCCGCCCGGTTTGAGAACGCGAGTGAGTTCCTGTGCAGCCCTGGTCCTGTCCTTCTCGGGCATGTGTGAGAGCGTATGGATGCAAGAGACAGCGTCGAACTTTTCGTGTTCAAATGGCAGTAGTGCTATGTTGCATTCTACCAAATTTACCATATTCTCCCTATCCCGCTGGGATCTCAGGGAGACCAGCGCCTCCCGGGAGAAATCACAGCCGACAACCTCGCATTTCTTGGCGAGGACCTCCGTGGTCTTTCCATCCCCGCAGCCCGCATCCAGGACGATCATGCCCGGTTTCAAGTGGGGCTCCAATGGTACGATGTCTCCGCTGCCACCGTACTGAAGCCCATGCTTCGAATACAGTTTCTGCCAGGCTTCCCGTGCTTTGGCCATCATACGATCCATTCCTTCCAGCAGAGCCCTCTGTATCGGTATATCCGCTCCAATCATTAAAATAGTGCTTCAAATCTAATGCGGACAACAACCGGAATAGGATATCGATACAATGAATTTCAGCCTACTAGTTCGCGACCAGCAGATACTCAAAGCCATCAAGGACCAAGAATGGGAGGAGCCCACACCCGTCCAAGAACAGGTCATACCTCTAGCTCAGACAAACCATGACCTGATGGCCCAGGCTCAGACAGGGACAGGCAAGACAGGAGCATTTGCCATCCCGATCATAGGCAAACTCGAGAAGTCCAGAAGGATCCAATGCCTGGTCCTGGTCCCAACAAGGGAACTTGCAATACAGGTCGCGAGCGATTTCACAGAGATGGCGAAGTACTCCAACGTTCGATCCGTTCCGATATATGGCGGACAGTCGATAAATGTCCAGACCGACAAGCTTCGGAAAGGCGTCGAGATCGTCGTCGGCACCCCTGGCCGATTGATGGATCTCATGAGGAGAGGAGAGCTCTCGTTCGAGGGAGTCAAGTTCCTCGTGCTGGACGAAGCGGACCGCATGCTTGACATGGGTTTCATCGACGACATCGAGTGGATACTTCAGAGCGTTCCCAAGAACAGACAGACCATGCTGTTCTCCGCGACGCTGCCTGACACGATCAAAGAGCTTGCTCGAAGGTACATGAGGAACCCGAAGGAAGTCATCATCAGTCAGGACTCGCTGACTGTTCCTCAGGCACAGCAGGTCTACATCAACGTAGGAAGGAAGAACAAGCTGTGGGCACTGTGCAGGATCCTCGACATTGAGAAGCCCCAGCTGGCCATGGTGTTCTGTTCGACGAAGAGGATGGTCGATATGCTCTCTGACAAGCTCAGGGCATACGGGTACTCGGCGGATGCCATCCATGGCGACCTCTCGCAGGCCTCCAGGGACAAGGTCATGCAGAAGTTCAAGTCGGGGAAGTTGAGGATTCTGATCGCGACGGATGTGGCCGCAAGAGGGCTGGACATAGATGATGTCTCCCACGTCTTCAACTACGACATTCCTGCGAACCCCGAGGACTATGTCCACAGGATAGGCAGGACAGCTAGGGCGGGAAAATCAGGCAAGGCCATCACATTCGTGGCCCAAGAGGAGCAGCACCTCGTGAAATCGATCGAGATGTTCGGAAGGACGAAGCTCCATGAAAACGAAGTCCCGGAGTCCCACGGCAGGGACACAGTGAAGAAGCAACTGGATTTGGAAGAGTATGCGGATCACTTTGGTATGGTTCCTTTCAGGATGAACATCGGAAAGAGAGATGGTGTCGGCATGGTGGACCTCGTCAGGTTCATCGAGCGGAAGACCGGAATCGTCGAACACCTGATAGGTTCAGTAGAGGTTGGGGACGAATCGAGCCGGCTGGAGATTCACAAGAGCGTCGCATTCAGAGCGATGAAGGGGTTGGAGCAGTTCTCGATCCAGAACAGGCAAGTCAGGATCGACCTGATAAGGAGTCCTTCTAGGCGTTGAGCGCCGCGTTTATCTGGTCCGCGCGTATGTGGCCGACGACCTTCACGTTGCAGCATTTCATGCCGCCTATTGACAAGATGTGATCTCTGATCGATTTTGCTAGCTCCACGCCGACCGGGCAGAACGGGCTTGTGGGCATGAAGGTCAGGCTCACCGTATCATTGGAGACGACTATCTCTGATATCAGGCCCATATCGTAGACGCTGACACCGGTGTGCGGGTCAAGAACGCTGCGGAGCATCTCGACGACTTCGTCCTTCTTGTCCATGTTCGTCTGCAAATCACAATATCAGTATTATAAGCTGTCGAGCCAGTCTGACACCTGCAAGAGGCTAGCGATATACCAGAACGGAGAGTCCTCCGGCCGTGAAGTGTTCGAGCTCGCCATTGTCCGATGTGATCTTCTTCTCGACCTCGAAGAACTCTGGAGACAACATGATCTCCCTTCCGTCGTTCATCCGGATCTGAATCCCTTTGTCTCCCAGCAGGATGCTGGGACCGCGCATCGACGAGATTCTTTCGGCTATCTCCTTCGCATCCTTCCTGAACTTAGGCCCCAGCTTGGAATGCACGGGCTTCACTCCGGAAACCTCCTCATTCAAAACGACATCCCCGCGCACCTCCAGCTCCTTGGCTTTCAGCGTTTCCTTGATATCAACCTCGGAGCCGGCCATCATCTCAGCTGCATCAGGACCCACGATCTCGACCCGCTTGATCTCGGCATTCAGGGTAAGCCCCTTCGCGGACTTCCAGGAACGGACGGAAGCTACGATGTCCTTTATCGTCTCCCCCTTTCGTTCGGCCCCTTCGTTCGCTTCAGGAGCGTCGGGCCATTCCGACACGTGTACACTTATCGGCTTCTCGTGTTCTTTGAAGTTCAGCTGATACGCATCCTCAGCGACGTTTGGCAGGAAGACAGAAACGAGCTTCAGCAAGCCCAGGCCAACCGTGTAGAGGACATACCTGGCACCGTCGTCTTTGTCGCCGTATGCCCTGTGTTTGACCAATTCGATGTAGTGGTCAGCGAACTCGTGCCACAGAAAGTCCTCAATGGAAGCCATCGACTGATCGAACCGGTACTTGTCGCTGCTCCTCTCCACCTCGTGAACCAGCTTCCCGAATCTGCTGAGGATCCATGCATCGATCGCATGCATCTTCTTCGGTTTCCGCGGCTTTGTCTTGCAGGCTGAGCCGACCATTCGCATGACGTTCCAAGTCTTGGTGGCCAACCTTCCACCGCGTACGAGCTCCTGCTCCTTGAATGCGTGGTCGATTCCGAGAGCGCATGTGGCTGCGTAGTACCTCATCGCGTCGCCGCCGTACTTCTCCAGCAGCGGCATCGGGTCGATCACATTGCCAGCCGATGCGTGCATCGGGGTGCCGTCGGGTGCCATTATGAACCCGTGGATCATGGTCTCCTTCCACGGCTTCTCGCCGACGAGGAGCATCTCGCGCAGAATCGTATAGTATGCCCAAGTCCGTATTATCTCCAGCCCTTGTGGCCTCATGGACATGGGGTAGAGTTTCTTGAACAGCTTCTCATCCCTCTCCCAGAATGTGTTGAACAGAGGTGAGATGCTGGAGTCCATCCACGTGTCGAACACCTCGGCAGACCCGATGTACTTCCCTCCGCATACCTCGCACTTCTCGATCCTCGGGGGCTTCGCCGTCGGGTCGACATAGCACTCGTGTTCGTCCGCAAGAAGCACGTTGCCGCAGTCCTGGCACTCCCAGAGAGGTATCGCGGTCGCGAAGTATCTCTGCCTCGAGACGACCCAATCCCAAGCGAGGGAGTTCACCCAGTTCTGGATCCTGAGCTTCATGAACTCTGGATTCCAGTCGATCTGGTCGATCATCTTGAGAACTCGATCTTTGAACTGGAGGCTCCTGATGAACCATTGCGGGGTTTTGATGAACTCAATCGGAGTATGGCATCTCCAGCACGAGCCAACGCTCTGGTCCAGGTCATCCTGCTTCAGCAGCAGCCCCTCGCTCTTCATGTCCGCGATGATGGCCATTCGCGCCTCGGCCACCGCCATGCCTGCATACTTTCCCGCAAGAGAGGTCATCACGCCGGATTCGTCTATGCCCTTCTCCAGCGGGAGGTTGTATTTCATGATCCATTCGAGGTCGCCCTTGTCACCGATGGAGCATATCATCACAGTGCCAGTTCCGAAGGATGGATCCACCTTCGGGTCCGCCACGACCTTGACCTTCTTGTTGTAGGAGGGAACGATGAGCTCCTTCCCCACCAGATGCCGCTTGGAAGCGTCGTCCGGATGAACTGCGACGAGGAGGCAGGTGCAAAGAAGCTCAGGCCTTGTTGTGGCGATGAGCACTTCCTGCCCGGATTCCGCTTCGTGGAACCTGATGTAGTTCAGATGCGTCTTCCGAGGCTCATACTCGACCTCCGCCTCTGCGAGGGCGGTCCCGCACCTCGTGCACCAGTTTATCGGGAAATGGCCTTTGTAGACGAACCCTTTCTTGAACATGCGTATGAACGATATCTGGGTGAGCCGCCTGTAATACACCGCATCTGTCTGGTAGTAGATGCTCGGGTCCATGCTCTCGCCGAGCCTCTCAAACTGGCGGATCATCTCACCTATGTACGTCTCTGCGAACTCGCTGCACATCTTGACGAATTCCTGTCGTGGGACATCCGAGGCCTTGATCCCCTTGACCTTCTCGACGCGAACCTCCACCGGAGTCCCGTTCACGTCGAAACAGAGGGGGAAGAATACGTTGTACCCCCTGAGCCGCTTGTAACGGGCGGCGAAATCTATCACAGTGTAGCCGTAAGCATGACCCAGGTGCAACGCCCCAGAGGCGTATCTAGGCGGGTTGTCTATGCTGTAGACTTCCTTCCTGGAC